>JBAXKX010000021.1:0-19983 GCA_037135115.1 Rhodospirillaceae bacterium | reverse complement strand
CCGCGTGTATAGCGGAAAGTGATCAACAGCAGATAGGCGCCGCTGAGGGCCAGCGGACCGGCGGCAAAAATTCTTTTTTCGTCGAAGACTCCATAGTTGGGAAGATCATGCTTTAGCTGGACGGCGGTGATTTGCCCGCCATCGATCAAGACCGCCGCGTTGTAAAGCTTGCCGGCGTGGCGGTAGGGCGTGCCCAGCAAAAGGCCAGGGCCGCCATTGCTGGTCGCGGCGACGAGTTCGGCTACAGCATTGTCAATCATGTCCAGGAAGAACGGCTTTAGTACGAGGTCTTCCGGTGGATAGCCGGACAGCACGAGTTCGGGGAGGATGACCAAGTCTGCTCCGCGTTGTGCTGCTTGGGCGCGAGCTTCCAGTACCCGTTCGAGGTTGCTACTGATGGCTCCGACGGTCGGGTTAATCTGGACAAGCGCCAAAGTCAAATGTTCGGTCATGGCTGATGCAGTCTTGGTTTGTTGACTTGGGTTGTAGTCTTGGGCGACGTTAAGCCTAGCGCAAGGCGGAGATTGGCGCAGATGATACGGCCGTGGGTTGTTGGAATGGGTTGCCTTGAACCAGTACGATCGCTACCGTTGGCGCGGCGGCGGCGGCGAACAGCATGATAGCCAGCACCTCGGCTCGCGCCTGGTCGACATGGACCATGACGATTGAGACCATCATGACGAAGCCCAAAAAGGCCATACCCAGCCACTTGAGCGGGTTGATATGGGTCTGGCTCACGGCGATGCGAATGGCGCGGTTTCCCCGGACCTGGATTGCCTGTTGCAGCAACAGTGTCTGGACGGTGGCACCCAGTGATCTCGCCACCTCGGCACTGGTCAATAGGTCGAGCAAAACATCGAGTTGGTTGGCTGCGGCCGGGACGCTCTGACGTTGGGCTAGCGCCGGCCATTCCTCGTTCACGGTTAGCCCGGCATAGGTCTTGATTACCTCCCGGATACTCCCCCGGCTCGGCTCTTGCAGTCGCTCGATCAACGCCAGGATGCTGCGCAGGCTGCCAGCTTCCTGGAACACCGCATCAAGGGCGCGGTCGTGGGCGTGCCAAGTGTCGTTGGCCAGAAATACTAGGTTGAGCGCGAATACCACGCCGATAACGCTGAGAAAGTTGGGCGCGACCCCGCGAAATGAGTGAATGAACGGGGCAAAAGGCGAATGCTGTGACAGCCATAGTAGAAACCATGCCGCCGAAAAGGTTCCTAATATCGCTAGCGCCGCAAACAGATAATGGTCATAAGGGCCAAAATCGAACACCATGTCAGGCCTCAGCCGAGTTTCAGCTCATTATAGAAATCATTGCCCTTGTCGTCGACCACAATGAATGCTGGGAAGTCCACCACTTCGATGCGCCAGATCGCTTCCATTCCAAGCTCGGGATATTCAATACATTCCACTTTTTTGATGCAGTCTTGAGCCAGCCTAGCAGCAGGGCCGCCGATCGATCCGAGATAGAAGCCGCCGTGTTTGTTGCAGGCATCGCGCACTGCTGCGCTGCGGTTGCCCTTGGCTAGCATTACCAGCGAGCCGCCCGCCGCCTGAAACTGGTCGACGAAGCTGTCCATGCGGCCAGCGGTGGTCGGGCCGAATGAGCCGGAGGCAAAGCCATCCGGAGTCTTGGCGGGGCCAGCGTAGTAGATCGGGTGGTTTTTGAAGTAATCTGGCAAGCTCAGGCCGGCATCGAGTCGCTCACGTAGTTTGGCGTGGGCGAGATCACGGGCAACGATTACAGAC
The DNA here is from genome assembly GCA_037135115.1 of Rhodospirillaceae bacterium. GTDB lineage: Bacteria > Pseudomonadota > Alphaproteobacteria > Azospirillales > Azospirillaceae > BOG-933. The sequence goes on along the minus strand of JBAXKX010000021.1, from coordinate 18,237 downwards.
CCAGTCAGCGACAACCTAGTCTTGATCGGGTGGCGGCTTAATTCGGCACAAATTTCGGCCATCGGCTGGTTCAGATCGATTTCGACCACCGCGCCCGCCAGCTTGGCCGGGTTGATCTCGGGCATGAAGCGGGCCGGATTGGTCTCTAGCTCTTCAAGAAAGACTCCGTTGCGACTGATCTTGCCCAACGCCTGACGGTCGGCCGAACAAGACACGCCGATACCGATCGGCAGGCTGGCACCGTGGCGGGGCAGACGGATGACCCGAACGTCATGGCAGAAATACTTGCCGCCAAACTGGGCACCGATGCCCATTTGTTGGGTCATTTTGTGTACCACCGTTTCCATTTCCAGGTCGCGGAAGGCGTGGCCACTGTCCGAGCCGTGGGTCGGCAGGGTGTCGAGGTAGCGCGCGGACGCGAGCTTGACCGTTTTTAAGTTCAGCTCTGCGCTGGTGCCGCCAATTACAATGGCGAGATGGTAGGGAGGGCAGGCAGCGGTTCCGAGATAGCGGATTTTCGCTTCCAAAAAGGCCAGCAGCCGGGTCCTGGTCAGCAGCGACGGCGTTTCTTGGTACAAGAAGGTCTTGTTGGCCGAGCCGCCGCCCTTGGCCATGAAAAGGAATTTATAGTTATCATCACCTTCGGCATAGATATCGATCTGAGCTGGCAGATTGGTCTTGGTGTTTTTCTCCTCGAACATGGAGAGCGGCGCCAACTGGCTGTAACGCAGGTTGCGCTTGAGATAGGCGGCGCTGGCCCCCGCCGCCAATGCCTGCTCGTCGCCGCCCCCGGTCCAGACCCGGCGACCCTTTTTGGCCATGATGATGATGGTGCCGGTGTCCTGGCACATCGGCAGCACGCCGGCTGCCGCGATGTTAGCATTCTTCAGCAGGTCATAGGCGACGAAGCGGTCGTTGGGGGACGCCTCGGCGTCGTCAAGAATGGTCCGCAATTGCTGAAGGTGACCCGGCCGCATCAGATGGTTGATATCAACGAAGGCCTGCTCTGCCAGCAGCTTGAGCGCCTCGGTTTCAACCTTGAGCACGTCTTGGCCGGCAAATCGCTCGATCGTTACATGCTGGTCGGTCAGCTTCCGGAAGGGAATGGTGTCCGGACCCAACGGGAAGAGTGAGCTGGCAGCTTGATCCATCGTCATCATCCACTGTTTGCATCGCAAAAAAAAACACCGCGAGCTAAAAAATGCCGCAGGCTATTGTCGCATAGTTGCGGCCTAGTTGCTACGGCCCAGCTTTCAGCATTGGCCCGAGTTTACGCCCGCCGAACAGGTGGATGTGAAGGTGCGGAACCTCCTGATGGGCGTTGGTGCCGTTGTTGGCAAGGAAGCGATAGCCACTGGCGTCGATACCGAGCTGGCGCGCGATAGCCCCTACGGCGCGCATCAGGGCGGCGATTTCGGTGTCGTTACCCCGCGCGGTGAAATCATCCAGCGAGATATAGGCTCCCTTGGGGATCACCAAGACATGGACGGGTGCTTGAGGGTGGATGTCGTGGAAGGCCAGGACGTTGTCGTCCTCGTAAACCTTATTGCAGGGTATTTCGCCGCGCAGGATGCGGGCAAAGATGTTGTTGGAATCGTAGGTTTCACTCACATAACCCTCCCTCGTGCAAAATTATCAATCATCCGGCGTTGCCGTCCTTAGGGGCCTTCTCTAAGCTGATCAGAACAATGCTGGGGGGTTGCCCTTTTTATCCACAACAGCGCGAACATAACCTTCCCATCGGCCAACAACATCACTCCACTCCTGTGATTTCAGGTAGTCATCGATTGCATCCAAATCGAACTCCGGCATGAATTGACCGACAACGCCCTTTTCCAAAACCCCCTCTTGGAGTACGCCCTTTTCGCGAAAAATCAAAGTCGGCAACCCAATTTGATAGGCCATCGCCGGTTCAATTTGGCAATATGGGCTAGTGATCCAGTATTCACTAGCTGGTTCCGCCTCGGTCTTGGATATGTCCGCTTCGTACCTCACGCAACTTTGTTGAACGAAAGTGCGCCTAAATGCGATTGTGATCAATCCGTTGGACTCTAACATCAAGCGGCGAATGGCTTTTAAAGGTGCATTCATATCGTAATCAGTGACACCAAGAGTCCGTGGGAAAAACCCCCTTGAATCCAGGTATTCTATAACTTTCTCGACAAATAACAGCTGCTTGTTCGTGTGCGGTCTCGGATAACTCAAGAAAATGGATATCTTCATTGTGAGCCTCTCCTTTACCATTCATCCTTGTTGTTTGCGCGCCTTTTTCTCGTCGTTGCCGCTCATACCTTCGCGGGCGGCAAGGCGGGAGTAAACCTCGGTAGGTTCAAGTTTGGCATCGGCCCACATGACCATCAGATGATAAAGAAGGTCGGCAGATTCCTCGGCAAGTTTATCGCGGTCGCCGCGAACGGCCTCAATCACCGTTTCGACCGCTTCCTCGCCAAGCTTCTGGGCGATCTTGGCGGTGCCGCGACTGAACAGCTTGGCGGTATATGAACTGGAAGGATCAGCGCCCCGGCGCGACAACACTGTTTTGTATAGCCGGTCGAGAACTTCCGCCGTTACCTTGCCGTCGTTAGCCATGCCCTTCTTCCTTAACCGTGGTGATTCGGACTGGTATGCCAGCTGCGGCCATGGCTGCCTTGGTCTCGGCGATCGAGAATATGCCAAAGTGGAAAATCGAGGCGGCGAGCACAGCGCTGGCATGGCCGTCGCGGATGCCCCTGATCATGTGCTCCAGGGTTCCCACTCCGCCCGAGGCGATTACTGGAACCTTGATCGCGTCTGCGACGGCCCTGGTTAGTTCTAGGTCGAAACCGCGCTTGGTCCCGTCGCGGTCCATTGAGGTCAGCAGCACCTCTCCAGCGCCCAGTTCGGTCAGCTGGCACGCCCAATCGACGGCGTTAAGTCCGGTTTCGCGACGGCCGCCATGGGTGAACACGCCCCAGCGGCCTGGGGCAATTTGTTTGGCGTCGATGGCAACTACGATGCATTGGCTGCCGAATTTTTGCGCGGCCTCGCGTACTAGCTCCGGGCGGCTGACCGCAGCGGTGTTGATCGAGACTTTGTCGGCCCCGGCAAGAAGTAACTTGCGGATATCCTCGACGGTGCGGACGCCGCCACCCACGGTCAGCGGCATGAAAACCTGTTCCGCCGTGCGGCGAACGACTTCAAAGAGAGTGTCGCGATCCTCGTGACTGGCGGCGATGTCGAGAAAGGTCAGTTCATCGGCACCCTCGCGGTCATAGACTCTTGCCTGCTCGACCGGGTCGCCAGCATCCACAAGGTTAAAAAACTTCACACCCTTGACTACCCGACCGTCCTTGACATCAAGGCAAGGGATGACGCGGCTTTTCAGCATCAGGCTGGACCTGACAGCAAGGTGATTGCTTCGACGATGTCGATGCGGCCGTCATAGAGGGCGCGGCCGACAATCACACCTTCGATGCCGGTGTGCTCCTCGGCCTTGAGCGCCTGCAGGTCGGCGATCGACGAGACTCCACCAGATGCGATCACCGGCGTGGTCAGGGCAAAGGCGAGGTCGGCGGTGGCTTCGACGTTGACCCCACCCATAGCACCGTCACGATTGATATCTGTATAGATAATGGCGGCGACGCCGCAATCCTCGTAGCGTAGGGCGAGATCCAGGGCGCGAACAGTCGAGGATTCGGTCCAGCCCGAGACCGCGACGAAGCCTTCACGGGCATCAATGCCGACGGCTATTCGTCCAGGAAAGGTTTTGCAGGCCTGCTTGACCAGATCGGTCTGGTGTAGGGCGATGGTACCAAGTATTACCCGATGGACGCCGCGCTCCAGCCACTCCTCAATGGTGCGCATGTTGCGGATGCCACCACCGAGCTGCACCGGAATGGAGATGGACGACAGCACCTTTTCAACGGCATCGGCGTTTACGGGGCGGCCGGCGAAGGCCCCATTGAGGTCGACCAGATGCAGCCACTTGGAGCCCTGTTTTTCGAATGCCCGGGCCTGATCACCGGGATCGGTGTTGAATACGGTGGCCTGATCCATCACGCCGCGAACCAGCCTGACGCAGGCGCCATCCTTGAGGTCAATGGCAGGATAAAGAATCATGGTTTCGGCATCCTAATGTGAGGTGTCGGTCAGCCCCTATCGGTCAGCTCTTATTTGGTCAGCTCTTTGTAATAGAATAGACCAGCGACGGTTTCCCCGCGCACGCTGGCATAATATGGATGACTTCCCCAGCAGTGGAAGCCTAAAGATTCAAATAGCCGCAATGCCGGTACATGATTGGCTCGAAGGTCGAGGTTGAGCACCAGGAAGCCGGCCCAACGGGCTTCCGCCTCCGCCGCTTCGACCAGCCGACGAGCAAGGCCGTTGCCGCGTGCCCAGGAGGCGACAAAAATTGTCGTCACCGTGGCCGCGTGGCTCTGGGCTTCGTTGTGGCGCGAAGGTCGGGCCAGTTGGACCGATCCGGCTATGACGCCGTCGAGTCGACCCACGAATAGGCTGCGGTCGGGAATCAAAAGGACGCCGCGCCAATATCGTTCGAGGGTGTCTCGGCTTGGCGGCTCAACCCAGCCGAAACCGCCACCCTCGCGGATAGCCTGATCGGTTGCATCGCAGAGATGGTGCAGGTCGGCGAGCTTCAACTTGTCGACTCGTTCGACGGTGGGAGTGCGTGGGGGCTTTGCGACCATAGTTCAGGGCCGCCAGCGTAGGAAATTGGCGATCAGGTGCAGGCCGGCAGCTTGGCTCTTCTCAGGGTGGAATTGGGTTCCGATCAAATTGCCATGGCCAACCACAGCTGCCACGGCACCGCTGTAGTCCACGACTGACAGGCGGTGGCATGGGTCCGAGCACCTAAAATGGTAGGAGTGGACAAAATATCCATGCATGGCATCGGGCAGGTCCCTAAGTACCGGGTGCTGGCGGCGGACCAGCATCAGGTCATTCCACCCCATATGCGGAACTTTCAGTCGTCGGTCGTTGGGGGCCAGCGCCACCACCTCGCCCGGAACCCAGCCCAGCCCATCGGCCATTCCGTGTTCAAAACCCCGGTCGGCCATTAGCTGCATGCCGACGCAGATGCCAAGAAAGGGCTGGCCACGGCCACGCACCGCTTCTTCCATTGCGGAGCGCATACCGGGGACGGCATCAAGCCCGCGTTTGCAGTCGGCAAAGGCGCCAACTCCGGGAAGCACGATATGGTCGGCCAAGCGTACTTGATCGGCGTCGGCGGTGACGATGATTTCGCGTGGCAGCCCGTGGTCACGCGCCGCCCGCTCAAAAGCCTTGGCTGCCGAACGCAAATTGCCCGAGCCGTAATCGATGATGGCGACGGTTGACAGGGCGTTAGTCTCCAGTGCCAAAAGATCAAGAACCGCCGAGCGTTCCCTTGGTCGAAGGTACGACATCGGCTTGCCGTCGGTCGATGGCGACCGCGTCCCGCAGCGCCCGAGCCAGCGCCTTGTAGCAGCTTTCGACGATGTGGTGATTGTTTTCACCATAAATCGTCTCAATGTGCAACGTGGCACCTGCCGCCTGGGCGAAGGCCTGGAACCACTCCCGAAACAATTCGGTATCCATGCTACCGACCTTGTCCCGATTGAACGCCACCTTCCAAACCAGATAGGGCCGGTTCGACAGGTCCAGGGCGCACCGGGTCAGGGTTTCGTCCATGGGAATATAGGCGTGGCCATAGCGGACGATGCCGCGCCGATCACCGAGCGCCCTCGTCACCGCTTGGCCGATGGCGATGCCGGTGTCCTCGGTAGTGTGGTGGCCGTCCACATAGAGGTCGCCTTCTGAGTGAACCAAAAGATCAATCAGCCCATGGCGGGCGATCTGCTCCAGCATGTGATCGAGAAAACCGATCCCGGTTTTGATGTCGGCTTGGCCCTGGCCGTCAAGGTCGACCTCAACCCGGATGCGTGTTTCCTTGGTCGCGCGCTCAACGGTGGCGCGGCGCACGGGCCGGAGCAGGGTTGGTTGGGTAGCGCAGGTGTCTATCATTCTAGAGTTCTACCAGGGTCTGGGCCGGGGCGCCAGCCTGTGGTGTTCCATGTGTGCAGTCAAGACGATGCGCTAAATTTATGAGTTTGGTCTAATTCTCACCCCGGCATCACGTTGCGTTCCTGTTCGTAAAGGTAGGTCGCCCAACGGAAGAGCAGGGCTGTGGCTAGCAGGGTGGTGGCGGCCGAAAGGAGTGCTTGAAGCGGGTCTATTTCAGTTCCAGCGATTAGGCGGCCGAACATAACCATTTGGCCAAATACCGGTACGCTGGCGATCCACAGTTGCGGTGCAAACGGGGTTATGGCCGAGGCCACTCCGGGCAGTGCGGGCAGGAGTGGTAGCAAGCCGAGATAGATTTGAGCCTCTTTCATGCTGCGGGCGATTGCGGCTACCGTCATTTGAACGGTCACCGCCAGCGCCATCACTGGCAACGCCATCACGAACATCAGCAGGAAGGTGGCCGAACTTGGCGGCGCTTCCAGTCCGGGGACGCTCGAGGCGAGTAGGCCGAGCACCAGCCGAAAGGCTGCGAGGTTTACCGCTACTGTGACCAGGGTAAACAAAAATGCGGCCGCAGCCTTGCCCAATAAAAGTTCCCAGCGTCGCACCGGCGCGGTCAGCAGGGGTTCCAGGGTGCCGCGCTCGCGCTCGCCTACTGTTGTGTCAAGAGCCAGATAGACCGCGCCCAGAAAAGTCATGAACACTACCAGTGGCGGTATCAAGTTGTAAAACAATAGCGCCATGTTGAGCCGCCGTCCGGTATGGACGCGCTCCACCGTCACAGGTTGGAGCACAGCCACGTCTATGCCGCGCGTTGTGAGTAGGCGCTGACTGACCTGCCGGCCATAACCGTAAATTACTTCGGAGAGCCAGCTCACGGTTCCGGCGCTGACGGTATTGTTGGCGTCAAATAGCAGGCGCACGGTGAAATGGTCGCTGTTTGCCGCTTCTGGCGGAATTTCAAGGATCACCGGGTTGCGGCTGACTTTGACCTGCGCCGAAGCGGTGGCTTCTACGCCCTCCGTCAAAGTCACTTTGTAGCGAGCGAGGTAGTCGACCAACTGGGGGGCATAGGCGACACCTTGGGCCGCTACAGTCACCACCCGGCTGCCCGGCCCCATCCGAATTGAGTCGGCTGAAATTTGGAGCAGCATGGCGATCACCATAGGTCCCAGCAGCGGGTAAATTAGGGCCAGAGACAAGCTGCGGCGGTCGCGCAGGTGGTCGCGCATCTCTTTGTCCAGTACCACCAGACAGCGCCGCCACCATGGCCATATGGCTCCTTTGGGGGTCAGGATGGTCATGTCGCCTCTTGATCACGCGCCCGGTTTCCGGCGGCCAAGACTTCCATGAATACTTCCTCAAGTTCGTCGTAGCCGGTGCGGGCTCGCAAATCGGCGGGTGACCCGGTGGCAACCACCCGGCCGCGATCAATGATCACCAGATGGTCGCATAACTGCCCGACCTCGGACATCAGGTGGCTGGAAATCAGGATGCAGTGACCGGCGTCGCGCATCGCCCGCAGCAGGTGGCGGACAGCCCTTGTGCTGACCACGTCAAGGCCGTTGGTTGGCTCGTCAAGGATTAGGTTGGCCGGCTCGTGGACCAGCGCCCGGCCCAGCGCTACCTTCAGCTCCTGGCCGCGGGAAAAGCCGCGAGCGCGGCGGTCAGCAAATGTGTCCATCTCCAGCATGGTCACCAGCGCCGCGATGCGCCCTTCCAGCGCTGGCCCGGTCAGGCCGTGAAGATTGCCAAAATAGCGGATGTGTTCGCGCGCGGTCAGGCGTTGGTAGAGCCCGCGCACATCGGGCAGCGCCCCAATCCGCCGCTGTGCCTCCAGGCGCTCGGCGATGATGTCGTAGCCGTCCACTCGGACATGGCCCCGGTCGGGTTTCATCAGTCCGAACACAATCCGGAAGGTGGTGGATTTGCCGGCACCGTTGGGTCCAATCAGGCCGGTGATTTGGCCGTCGTTGGCGGTCAGCGCTAGTCCGTCCACCGCATGAACCTTGCCGAACGTCTTATAAAGGCTAGTAATCTCGATCATGGTAACAGATTATAGCGGCTAGGCCGCAGCGTGGCCACAGGGGAAAAGCGCGACGGTGCCGTTTTGTTGGAACCTTTTTTCTGGCTGCGATATATAACATTTATCTGTCGTCATGGACACATGGTCATGGAGATTTTGTCGGGGGGGTGGCCCTGGGCATTTTTACGGAGCGAGCGAAATGAACTGGACCATTGGAAGACGGTTGGCGGCTGGATCGGCGATCCCGGCCTGCGTTATCATTGCGATGATGGTGGGTGTCTGGGTATCATCAGGAAAACTTGGAGTGATCCAGGATGATGGCGTAAAGCACAGCCATTCCGCTTTATTGGCGGAAACCGCCTCTAATATGGGGGCGAAGCTTTACGAAGTAATTGCTGACGCCGAACTTAACCGGAACTTTTCCTTGTCGGATTCCGAATGGAGAAAGGTTAAAGGCAGCGTCGAAACCCTGTTCGCAACTGTAGACGCACTTGCCGAGGGACCAGACCAGAAGCGGGCCAGCCGGGCCGGTTATGATGCCTTCCACAAAATGATAGCCGTTTACGAAGGAACGCTTCTGCCTTTGTTGCGCGCATCAAACGCGGTTACGCAGGAAATTAAGGATATCGATCAGAGCCTGGACGAACTCGTTAAGCTCGTGGACGTGAGCTATGAAGCGGTCCGGGACGGTATGAAAACGGAGGCCGAAAAGGTCAACCGCCTGTTCGATGAAACCAGGCATTCCATGGTCATAACGGGCTTGTTCGTCGGGATCTTGGCCCTGTTGGGGACCATTGCCGCCACTATCTTGATCAACCGCAGTATTACCCTTCCCATTTGGTCACTTGATGCGGCGATGCGTCGGTTGGCCGACGGCGACAACAGCGTCGATGTCCCAAATTTGGGACGGGGTGATGAAATCGGGACCATGGCTGCCACTGTGCAAGTTTTTAAGGGTAATGCTGAGGAAATGGTGCGTTTGCGCGACGACCAGGAACGGCAACGCCAGGAAGCTGAGCATGAAAAGCGGGAGGCGATGCGGCGCTTGGCCGACGGCTTCGACTCGACGATTAAGTCCATGGTTACGGCCGTGGCTGCTGCCGCGCGGCAGATGGAGGCCAACGCCAAGGCCTTGTCTGAGACGGCGGACAATACCAAAAGTCAAAGCCACGTCGTGGCCGATGCTGCACACTCGGCGTCATCCAATGTCCAGACTGTCGCTTCGGCCACCGAGGAACTGGCGGCATCGGTCAACGAGATCAGTCGTCAAGTCACGGAATCGAACCGGATTGCCACCGCTGCGGCCGGCGATGCCGCGCGCACTAACAACACGGTTTCCAGTCTGGCCGAGGCGGCTCAGAAGATCGGAGAGGTGGTCGGGCTGATCAACAACATCGCCAGCCAGACCAATCTGCTTGCCCTAAATGCCACCATTGAGGCGGCGCGGGCTGGTGAGGCGGGCAAGGGCTTTGCCGTGGTGGCCAGCGAGGTTAAAAATCTCGCCAACCAGACCGCCAAGGCTACCGACGACATTCAAGCTCAGGTCGGCCAGATTCAGTCAGTTACCGGGGAGGCGGTGAATGCGATCAACGGCATTACCGCCACCATCACCCGGATAAACGAGATTGCGACCACTATCGCAGCCGCCGTCGAGGAGCAGGGTGCTGCCACCAACGAAATCGCTCGCAACGTCCAACAGGCGGCTCAGGGGACCCAGCAAGTTTCAGGCACCATCGCCGATGTTACCCAGGCCGCCAGCCGGACCGGTGATATGGCGGCTGATACACTGAAGGCTGCGGTCGATGTCTCGCGTCAGACCGACACGATGCTGGGAGAAATCGACAAGTTCATTCGCCAGATAAGGGGCTCCTGACGGGAAGTTGTCATGGTGCTGAGCACTGTCCTTTTACTGATTCTACCATTGCTGCTTGCAGTGCCTTTGGTGGTCCCGCTGGCTGGGCGGCGATGGGCTGGGCCTGCCTTGTACGGGCTGTCCTTTCTTGTCTGTGTTTCGCTGTTGGTGCTGGCAGTAGCCGCGCTGATTGCGGCGGGGCAGGGTGGTGTGCAGGGGGGGGCACATCTCATAACGCTGCCTATCGGGATTCCTTGGATCGGCGCCAACTTCCGGCTTGATGGGCTGTCGGCGTTTTTCCTGATCGTGGTTAATCTCGGTGGGGCTGGTGCCTCGCTGTTCGCCATCGACTATGGACGGCATGAACAGGCGCCGCACCGGGTGCTACCCTTCTATCCCTTGTTTCTTGCCGCGATGAATTTGGTCGTGCTTGCCAACGACGCCTTCGTCTTCGTTTTTTCCTGGGAACTGATGTCGGTGGCCTCATGGTTCCTGGTGGTGGCTCATCACCGCGACCCCGACAATCGCCGGGCCGGACTGGTCTATCTGGTGATGGCGGTGCTTAGTACGCAATTGCTGATTATCGCCTACGCACTGCTATCAGATTTCGGTGCTCACCTCGATTTCGAGACCTTGCGGTTGTTAAAGCCCTCCCCGCTGGTTGCGCGAATGGTGGTGGTGGCGGCGGTGCTTGGTGCCGGGGCCAAAGCTGGGCTGGTTCCGCTTCATGTCTGGCTGCCGCTGGCTCACCCCGCCGCACCCAGCCACGTTTCGGCCTTGATGAGCGGGGTGATGACTAAAGTCGCGATTTATGGGCTGGTCCGCATCTTGTTTGAGCTGAATGGGCCGCCGGAATGGCAGTGGGGCGCCGGTATTCTGGCGCTGGGTGGCGTCACTGCGGTGATGGGGGTGCTTTACGCATTGATGCAGCATGATCTAAAGTGCTTGCTTGCTTACCACACGGTCGAAAATATCGGTATTATCGCCATTGGTATCGGTCTGGCGCTAGCATTTATGGCCAACGGCCTTGGCTTGGGGGCTGCCCTTGCCTTGACGGCGGCTTTGTTTCATGTGCTCAATCATTCGCTGTTCAAAAGCTTGTTGTTTTTAGGCGCTGGAGCGGTGCAGACCGCAACTGGCGAGCGCGATTTGGAAAAGCTTGGTGGCCTGATCAGGGGTATGCCGCTGACCGCATTTTGTTTTCTGATAGGCTCGGCGGCGATTTCGGCGCTGCCGCCGCTTAACGGATTTGTTTCCGAGTGGCTGGTCTTGCAGGCAATCCTGATCAGTCCTGAAATGCCGCAGTGGAGCCTGAAATTCCTGGTGCCATTGGTCGGAGCTGGGCTGGCGCTGTCAGCCGCATTGGCTGCGGCCTGTTTTGTCAAGGCCTTCGGCATCGCCTTTCTCGGCCGTCCTCGCTCTAAGGCTGCGGAACTGGCGGTGGAAGGTGGGCGCTTTGCGCTGGTAGCGATGTTTGCGCTAGTTGGGGCTTGCGTCCTGGCTGGTGTGCTGCCGGGCTTTGTAGTTGATGCGCTGGCCCCGGTGGTTGACGGGCTGGTAGGTGCCCGCCTGCCTGATCAGGCGAGCCAGCCCTGGCTGACTTTGGTCGCCACCACGCCCGAGCGTAGCTCGTATAACGGCCTGATCCTGATTTTGTTCATCGGCTTGTCGTCGAGCTTTACAGCCTTCGGCATCCACCGCCTGGCATCGCGACGAACCAGGGCGGCTCCGGCCTGGGGCTGTGGCTATCCCTATTCCAGCCCTGTTACTCAATATTCGGCGGGAAGTCTGGTTCAGCCGATCCGGCGGGTGTTCGCTTCAGTGGTGTTCGGCGCTACTGAAATCGTTGACATGCCGCGTCCGGGAGAACTTCGCCCGGCCCGCATCGAGCTTTCGCTTAATGATCCGGTTTGGACCATGATTTATTGGCCGGTGGTGGCTGTGGTTCATGGCGCTGCCGGCTTCGTCAACCGTCTGCGTGACCTTTCGATCAGGCAATATCTCAGCTTGGTTTATGCGGTGCTGATCCTGCTGCTGGTGGTGCTGGCCTTATGGCAATGATCGAAAATCTGATTTTGCAGGGCTTTCAGGTCCTGCTGGTGCTGGTGGTTGCGCCAGCGCTGGTCGGCATTGTTCGTCTGGTCAAGGCGCGGATGCTGGGGAGGCGGGGGCCGGGCTTGTTTCAGCCCTATCGCGACTTAAACCGTCTGTTGCACAAGGAAGTGGTAATCGCGCACAATGCCTCTTGGCTATTTCACGTCGTTCCCTACATCGTTTTTTCCAGTATCTGGGTCGCTGCGGCCTTGGTCCCGACCTATGCGGTTGGGTTGATATTTTCGTGGTCGGCCGATATCATTGTTATTATCGGCTTGCTTGGTACCGCAAGGTTTTTTCTAGCGTTGGCCGGGCTTGATATCGGCACCGCGTTTGGTGGCATCGGTACCAGTCGCGAGATGATGATCGCCTCGCTGGCTGAACCGGCGATGCTGATGATCGTCTTTACCTTGTCGCTGCTGGCCCAAAGCACTCAGCTTTCATCCATTGCCCACCATATAATGACCGTTGACGTTGGGCTGCGGGTGTCGAGTGGGCTGGCATTTCTTGGCTTGATCATGGTGGCGATCGCCGAAAATGGGCGGATTCCGGTGGATAATCCCGATACTCACCTCGAGTTGACCATGGTTCACGAGGCGATGATCCTTGAGTATTCCGGCCGGCATTTGGCCTTGATCGAGCTAGCCTCGGCCTTGAAATTAACCCTGTATCTGTCGATGCTGGCTTGCCTGTTTATGCCCTGGGGCATGGCCGACGGCCAAATGACGCCGTTGCCGCTGGCCATCGGTGTCGGCACCTACCTGCTCAAACTCGGATTTGGCGGAGTGGCGCTTGGCCTGTTCGAGGTTACAATCGCCAAGATGCGGGTGTTCAGGGTCAGCGATTATTTGAATTTCGCCTTGATGCTGGGCCTGCTCGCGGCTCTCCTGTTGTTCGTGTCCCGGAGTTTTTAACTCGGAGTCTGTGATGCCCCACCTCCATGGCCTCGCCTTCGACGTCGCGCATATGCTGGCAGGCGGCATGGTCACGGTCAGCTTTATGCTGCTGTTTCAGGACCGTCTGTTCGCGCTGATCCAGTTCATCTCGCTTCATGCGTTTGTGCTGGCGCTGGCGCTGGGTTGGCAGGCCTTGATGCAGAATGCCGAGCATCTTTACGCCACCGCTGCGCTGGCGCTGCTATTCAAGGCGCTGCTGATCCCCCTGGCGTTGCGCCGACTGGTGAGGCGGCTGCATATCGAGCGCTCGGTTGAGCCGGTGGTGGGCGTCGGCGTCACCATGCTGTTTGGCATCTGCCTGATGGGCCTTTCGATCGTGGTGACGTTGCCGCTGGCCGTCAAGTCACCGCTGATGTGGGAGGATCTGTCGTTCGCCCTGGCCGTGGTCATGCTCGGTCTGCTTATCATGATTACCAGGCGCAACCCTGTGGGGCAGATCATAGGGTTACTTTCGCTTGATAATGGCATTATGCTGGCTGCGGCCGGGGCTAGGGGCATGCCGTTCCTGATCGAACTCAGCATAGCCTTTTCGGCACTGATGGCCCTCATCGTGTTCGGTGTCTCGCTTACCCATATTGCTAAAATATTGGACACGGTCGATGTTCAGACTCTCGACCGCTTCCGTGGGGACGCATGATGAGTGAGCTAGCGGTTCATGGCGGTGCCGCTGTCGCCGTTCTTTTGGTCTTACCGCTGCTCACGGCGGCCCTGGCTTTGGTTATACCTGTCGTGCGCGTCGTGGCACCGGTTAACGCACTGTCGTCGTTGTTGTCGCTGTTGGCAGCATTCACCTTGCTCGGCGCACGGCCGGAACCTGGGCCATTCATCCAGGTTGACGATTTTAGCGTCGTGATGCTTACCCTTACTACCTTTGTCGCATTTACCAGTAGTTTGTTTAGCGCCGGTTATGTCGGCTATGAGCGCTGCGCCGGCCGACTGACCAGCAATGGCGAGCGCCTGTACCATGTCATGTACCAGTGCCTGATGTTCGCGCTCAACTTGGCGCTGTTGGCTAACAATATCGGCTTGATGTGGGTGGCAATCGAGCTGGCGACGCTGACCGCAGTGCTGATGGTAGGGCTTTATCGGACGCCGCAGGCGCTGGAGGCGGCATGGAAGTACTTTATGCTGGGCAGCGTCGGCGTGGCCTTGGCGCTGTTTGGCACGATTCTGGTCTATTTTGCGGCGGCGGGGGCGGTTGGCGAGGGGCTGGAGGCCATGTCCTGGACCGTGTTGGTGGCGCGCGCCGGTGCCTTCGAGCCGAGCCTGTTAAATCTCGCCTTTGTTTTCCTCCTGCTCGGTTATGGCACCAAGATGGGGCTGGCGCCGATGCACGCTTGGCTGCCCGATGCCCATGCCGAGGGACCGACGCCGATTACTGCGGTACTTTCAGGGCTGCTGATCAATGTTTCGCTTTATGTCGTCTTGCGTTTCAAAATGGTGTTGGCGGCCAGCCCGCAGGCGCTGCCGCCGGGGCCGTTGATGATTGGGCTGGGTCTCCTCTCGGTGACGATAGCCACGCTGATGCTGTACCGGCGGCGCGACATCAAGCGGCTGTTCGCGTATTCTTCGATTGAGCACATGGGGATTGCCGCCTTTGCCTTTGGCATGGGCGGGCCGCTGGCTAATTTTGCCGGTCTGCTCCACATGGCCATGCACAGCCTGACCAAGTCGGCGATCTTTTTCGCAGTCGGCCATATCGTTCAAGTCAAGGGCAGCCAGCAAATATCCGACATTCGCGGTCTAAGCGAAAGCCATCCCGTGCTGGGATGGGGGCTGACAATGGGCGTGCTGGCGATTGCCGGGATGCCACCCTTTGGCGTCTTCACCAGCGAATTCATGCTGATTAGTGCCACCTTCGCCAGGGCCCCGGTTCCCACCCTGATTTTGATTGCCGGCCTGCTTGTCGCGCTCGGTGCGCTGCTGCTGCGGCTAAACGAGATGGTATTTGGTGAGCCGGTGTTCAGCGAGCTTGCCGGCGGGAAAGAACCATTCTCCGGCACTGTGCTACCGTTGACGTTGCACCTCATCTTGGTGCTGGTAGCCGGTTTATGGTTGCCGCCGCCGCTGGTTGCTTGGTTCCAGCATATCGCTGCCTTATTAGGATAGAAAGGATTGGGTTAAGGGGCCATGACCAAAAGCCTTAACAGCTTGTCACCGCCGGCCCTTGAGGATTATCTCGGGCGTGACCGCCGCACCCATGGGCATGCGCCCTGGCCACAGCTGGCCCTGGGCACCGATACCTGGATGGCGATGATCAAGCGGCTGGCCGGTTCGTCCTGGGTACTGCTTGGCGAGTGGGCCGACGGTCTAACCGTGCGGGCGGCGCTTTGCGATGATGTCGATGGTTACATCGCCGTTTTGAGCATTGATGCCATTGACGGCCACTACCCTACGTTGTCGCAGGCCCGGCCGCCGGCGATCCGGCTGGAACGGGCCATCGCCGATTTATCAGGCCTTGTTGCCGATGGGCTGACCGACCTGCGGCCGTGGCTTGACCATGGCGTTTGGCCAGTGTCGCGGCCCCTGGGTGACGCGGCACATTACGGGCCAGTGTCGCGGCCCCTGGGTGACGCGGCACATTACAATCCCGCGCTGCTGCCGCACCCTTACGCCTTCCTGCCGGTTGAGGGCGAGGGTCTGCACGAAATTCCGGTGGGACCGGTCCATGCCGGTATCATCGAGCCCGGACACTTTCGCTTTACCTGTTTTGGCGAAACCGTGGTCCGGCTCGAGGACCGGCTCGGTTACGCCCATAAGGGGGTTGAGGCGCTGATGGTCGGGGCCACCCCGCTACATTCTGCCAGGATCGCCGGCCGGGTTTCGGGTGACAGCACTGTGGCTTATGCCTGCGCCTTTTGTCGCGCCGTCGAGGCCGCTACCGGCACCGACATTCCCCAACGCGCCCATTGGCTGCGGGCGCTGATGGCGGAGCTAGAGCGCATCGCCAATCATTTCGGTGATATTGGGGCGGTATGCAACGACGTAGCTTTTAGCTTGATGCACGCTCACTGCGGCGTCCTGCGCGAGACCGTGTTGCGCGCCGCAGATGCCTGTTTTGGCCACCGACTGATGATGGACCGGGTTGTTCCCGGCGGGGTCGCCGCTGATCTTGATGATTCAGGAGTGAAGCGGCTGCGGGCTTTGGTTGTGGAGTGCCGGGGCCGGTTCGAGCAGCTCGTTTGGCTTTATGAAAACACGCCTTCGCTGCAAGCGCGGATGCACGGTTCCGGCACAATTAAGCCGGAGCTGGTGCGGGCGTGGGGGGCGGGCGGATTTGTCGGAAGGGCAGCAGGGCGGGACTTCGACGCTCGCAGTCGCCCTGGTTACCCGCCTTACGATCAACTCGACCTTGTTGTGCCTGTGCGGCAGTCGGGTGACGTTAACGCCCGCGTGATGATCCGTATTGAGGAGGTGCGGGAGAGTCTGCGCCTTATCGAACAAATTCTGAACCGGCTGCCGGCTGGCCCGCTGCGGGTGGAGCTGGCGCTCGGTCGGGGTGAGGGCATGGCGCTGGTCGAAAGCTTTCGCGGTGACGTGCTGGCTTGGCTGCGGTTGGCACAAGATGGCACCATCGCAAGATGTCACCTGCGCGATCCCTCATGGTTTCAGTGGCCATTGCTCATGGTTGCGATCGAAGGCGCGCCGGTTGCCGATTTTCCTTTGTGCAACAAGTCGTTTAACTGCTCCTACTCGGGGCATGACCTGTGATAGTCTCGATTATGGTTATCCAGATTACGGTTATTCAGATTTCCGACTGCCAAGGCTTGTCGCTATGCTGAAACTGCTGCTTGGTAGACTGCTGCGCCGACCATTAACCGAGACGGCACCAATGGCCAGCACCGACGCGCTTGCCGAACTCGGCCGCAGGGTTGATGCCGCATCAGGTGTCAGGCTTGGCCGTAGCCTAGCCATCCGCGCGGTCGATGCCGGTTCGTGCAATGGCTGTGAGCTGGAAATTCATGCCCTAAACAATAGCCTTTATGACTTGGAACGCTTTGGTATACGTTTCGTCGCTTCGCCGCGCCACGCCGACGTGCTGCTGATTACCGGCCCGGTGACTGTCAACATGGCAGAAGCGGTCAGGCGCACCTTTGAGGCGACGCCAGCCCCGAAATGGGTGGTGGCGACCGGCGATTGCGCGGTGGATGGTGGTTTGTTCCGTGGTAGCTATGCCGTGCTAGGTGGCGTCGAGGCGGTGGTTCCGGTCGATCTATACCTGAGCGGCTGTCCGCCGTCGCCGCAACGGCTGCTGGAGGGTTTGTTGGCCCTGCTTGAGACCCCGCCGATAGGCCCCGATAGGCAGATGGAGCGAACAACGTGACCACACTTGTTGATTGGCCAGGGGCTGATAAGTCGGGGCCAGATAAGTCGGGGGCTGCGCTGGTGTCCGTTGTCATCCCGGTTTTTAATGAGGCCGACAATGTGCTGGTGCTGCTAGACGAGGTGCGTGCTGTGCTGTCCGGGCGGGTTGCGGCCGAGGTCATTTTTGTCGATGACGGCAGTACTGACGCCACAGCCGAGCGTCTGGCGTCAAGGCTCTCGAGTCGGGAGGTGGTGCCGGTGCGGTTGATCCGGCATTTGCAGCGCTCGGGCCAGAGCGCCGCCGTGCGCTCCGGCGTGAAGGCGGCAAGTGGCGGCTGGATCGCCACTTTGGATGGTGACGGCCAGAACGATCCTGCCGATATCCTCAACTTGCTTGAGGCGGCCAGGAACGATGCTTGCGGGCCGGCTTTAATCGGTGGCGTGCGTGCCCGGCGTCGCGACACACTCTCCAAACGGCTGGCTTCGCGCTTTGCCAACGCCTTGCGTCAAGCCCTGCTGCGGGATGGGGCGGTTGATACCGGCTGTGGTATCAAGCTGTTCCGACGGGACGCCTTCCTCGATTTGCCCTTCTTCGGCGCTCAGCATCGCTTTTTGCCGGCTTTGTTCCGCAGCCACGGTCATGGAGTAATTTTTGTCGAGGTCAACCACCGGCCGCGCGCGGGCGGAGTTTCAAAATATGTGAATTGGCGCCGCGGAGTGGTCGGATTTTTCGACCTTTTCGGGGTATTGTGGCTGACCTGCCGGACGAAGGTGCCGCCGGCGGTAGAGGAGGCTCTAGCGGCAACCGTGAAATCTAATTACAGCGAGAAGAAATGAGCTGGTTTCCTAGCATGTCCAGTGTAGATCTGATTTGGACCGGAATAGGCTTCGGTGGACAATTGCTCTTTTCGGCGCGTTTCCTTTACCAGTGGATCGCGAGCGAGCGAGTTAAGCGCAGCGTTGTGCCCGAGGCCTTCTGGTACTTCAGCTTTTTTGGTGGTGTT
>JBAXKX010000020.1:0-20104 GCA_037135115.1 Rhodospirillaceae bacterium | reverse complement strand
GGCGAAGGATGCGCCCGACACTACAATTGATTTGCCACCACTGCCGAATTTGTCAAGGAATGTATTCATAAAGCGCCTGATTGATAATCACACCGGAGACATCACGAGCTAACCACACTGGCTATATGTCACCCTTTCTTCGCCCGGTCAATCCGGCAATGATGCCGTGAAAGGTTCGCACCTCTTGTTCGGTCATGGTCATCCGTTCAAAGCTGTTACGGATATTGCGGACCATGCCCGGCCGCTTGGCCGGAGTCGAGAAGAAGCGGCAGGCATCAAGCTCTTGTTCCAGATGCTCGAAAAGGTTAACAAGGTCTGCCTTAGTCGCTTCGTGGCTGCTGCCGGTATGCAGAACTCGCGGAGAAGGCTGTTCTGGCCAGCTTTGGAACCACTCATAAGCGACCAGCAGTACCGCCTGAGCGAGATTGAGCGAGGAAAACTGAGGGTTAAGCGGAATGCGAATCAGCGCGTCGGACAGTGGTAACTGGTCATTAATCAGGCCTGTACGTTCCGGCCCGAACAGTACGCCAACGCGCAATCCCGCATCCCAGTGAACGCGCATCTCGGCGGCGGCGGCGCGCGGTGTCAAGATATGTTGGGTCATGCCACGGTTGCGGGCGGTGGTAGCGTAAACGCGCTGAAGGTCGGCAACCGCGTAATCAACGTTCGGAAACAGCTGTGCCTGATCCAAAATGCGATCGGCCCCAGCCGCCGTAGCCACCGCCCGCAGACTAGGCCAGCCTTCACGGGGGCGCACCAGTCGCAACTCGGTCAGTCCACAATTGAGCATGGCCCGGGCGGCGGAGCCGATATTCTCGCCGATTTGTGGCTCAACCAGAATAATTACTGGCCCCCCCAGCGCAGCCGAATCTTGATAATTACCAACTGATGTCATGATCGTCGCATTACTGATAAACCAGGACTTACCCCGTAAACCGGTGGTGTGCCGCTGCGATACAACTCATAAGTAAAAGCATCCAGCAAGGCCTCAACCGAAGCCTCAATGATGCTGGGCGAGACGCCGAGCGTCCACCAATCGAGTGAGCCGTGCCGTTCGTTACGGATCAATACCTGTGGCAGCGCATCGGTACCGCGTTCGGCGTTGATGATGTTGACGCGGAAGTCCTCCAACCGGATTTCCTTGATGATCGGATAGCGCGGCTCCAGCACCTTGCGCAGTGCAAGGTCAAGAGCATGAACCGGACCGTTGCCATCCGCTGCTTCGGTGAACAGGTCGTCACCACCGGGGCCGAGGCGCAGTCGCACCACCGCCAGCGAACGAGTTCTCACCTCGCCATCACCATCGTATTGCAAGATGTCGTTTACATCTATTTGAATTAGCTTGAAATAGGTGGGTACCATGCCGAGTCGACGACGCACCAACATTTCAAAGCTGGCGTCAGCCTCATCATAAGCATAACCGGCAACGTCGCGCTGCTTGATCAGCTCCACCAGCTGGTCGAGTCGCGGATCCTTAGCCTCAACCACTATGCCCAATTCACGCAGTCGGGTTTGCACATTGGAGCGTCCAGCTTGATCCGAGATCAGAATTGTACGCTTGTTGCCAACCAGCGCCGGGTCAATATGCTCATAGCAGGCCGAGTTCTTTTCTACCGCCGCTGCGTGCAGCCCGCCCTTGTGGGCAAAGGCGCTGCTTCCGACATAGGGGGCAAAGCGGTTGGGAATGTGGTTGATATGCTTGTCAAAGCTACGCGAAACCTCGGTTAGACAGGTCAAGTCGTTGATTCCGGTGACGTGGCCCATTTTCAACATCAAGGTCGGGATGATCGAGACCAGATCGGCATTGCCGCAACGCTCGCCCAGGCCGTTGAGCGTGCCCTGAACCATGCGCGCGCCCGAACGCACGGCGGCTAGGCTGTTGGCGATGGCGTTGCCGGTATCGTTATGACAATGGATGCCAAGATTGGCGTCAGGCATCAGCTCGGCAACGGTTTTAACGATGCGTTCGATCTCATCTGGCAGGGTGCCACCATTAGTGTCGCACAACACGATCCAACGCGCCCCACCCGTCACAGCGGCCTTCAAGCACTTGATGGCGTAGACGGGATTGGCCTTGAAGCCATCGAAAAAGTGCTCGGCATCGAACAAAGCTTGGCCCTTGGCAGCGTGTACGGCCGCGATGCTGTCCTCTATAATCCTCAGGTATTCGTCGTGCGTGATGCCCAGCGCCACTTCAACCTGAAAATCCCAGCTTTTGCCAACCAAACAGATTGCTTGCGCCGAAGACTGGATCAGCGCCACCAGCCCCGGATCATTGCCGGCCGAACGTCCCGATCTCCTGGTCATGCCAAAGGCGGTAAGGACGGAATTTACCAGTTTCGGCGGATTGGCGAAAAAAGCGTCGTCAGTAGGGTTGGCTCCCGGCCAGCCACCCTCAATATAGTCAATGCCTATATCATCCAGTGCCCGCGCAATCCTGTCTTTTTCCTGATAGGAAAAGCTCACCCCTTGAGTCTGCGCCCCGTCGCGCAAAGTCGTATCATAAAGATAAATGCGCTCGCCAACCATAATCCTCACCGTACCTAATGGTTGCCAAAGGCCCCCGGCCTTTGGTTGGGTCCAGGGCAAGGCCAAGGCCTCACGGGAATAACCCCTTCCCGATTAAGCGCCAGGGCCAGCGCGTCCAGCCGCCGCTCGACCACATCGCCACGTAATCCAGCCATATCGGCCGGCAAAAGCAGCTCCAGCCGGTCCGCCGCCAATCGCAAGCCGATACGGTTGAGCAGGGCGGTGACTCCTCCGGTCAGACTATGGGCGAGCCGCAACGCCAGGCCAAGAATTTCCGCACGTGCAATCTGACCGTCGGTGATCAAGCGGTGATCACGCAATAATAGAACGACCGCGTCGTCGACACGGCCTCCGTAACGAACAAAAATGGTCACAGCAAGAACGGCGCGCTCGTTATGGGTGACACTGACCACCGGCATACGCAATACCCGCTCAAAAGCATGAACGGCGCGATAGTCGGGATGCTCGGCCCAGCTAAGATCACTAAGTAGGCATGATACCCGCCGCAGTCGCAACGCGGCCATGTCTTCGCCAGCAAACAGACCATCGGTCCAGGCGGTCAGAATCTCACCCGTACCGAACCGTCTTAAATGATCGGCCAAATCCTCGCAAGCAGAGATGAGCGGATCCAGTCGCTGTTGCTCCGGCGGCAGCAGGTCATAGAGGTGCCCCTCGCGCAGGCCGAAGGAGGAAAAAACCACGGTCACCGGCTCAAGAACCCGAATTAGCCCCTCCAACACCAGGGCGGCATAAGGCAGGGTATCGCTACGGCGTCGCGGCATTACCGTAAAACGGTCCAACGACGCCTTGTTGAGACGGCCGACATAGCTGGCGAAATCCGCCGCCTGAGCGCCGGGAAGCGCGTAATTATGGATCACCAGCAACGGGTAAGGGGGAGCCGGCGGACTTGGCTTCATGTGCAACCGAGCCATCGCCCGCCAACTGCCGCCAACCAGATAAAGCCGCTTGCGTCGCAGCGGTTTCAGCCAGCCCAACCGCTCCAGGTGCTGATCGACCAGCTTCCCCACCAGGGCCGGACGGTCGCCGGTGGCCTCGATCAGGCGCAGCGCCCCCAACGGCAATGTCACCCGCAAACCGGGGCTGCCACGCTCGACTACGGCCAGCTCCAGGCTGCCACCGCCAAGATCGGCAACGATACCATCAGCGTCGGGAATGGCCGAAAGCACGCCAAGGGCCGACAGCCGCGCCTCCTCCTCACCACTGATGACAATAATCTTTAGGCCGAGATGCTCGCGGGCGCGGGCGACGAAGTCGGGGCCATCGCGAGCGTCACGCAACGCCGCCGTGGCCAGTACGTCGAGTCGCTCCACCCCCATGGCATCGGCGAGTATCTTAAACCGGCCGAGATTGGTCAGAGCCAAGGCGACGCCTTCGGGGTTAAGATGGCCGCCAGCCTCGACGCCACGACCAAGCGCGCACGTCACCTTTTCGTTAAAAATCGGCACCGGCGAGCGGCAATTACGGTCGTAGACTACCAGCCTAATCGTATTGGAACCGATATCGATGACACCGAACCGCACTGAAAGGCGGTGCTGGTCAGTCCAGTCGCGGCTGAAGGGAAGCGGCATGGGGTCAAAGCCTGACTGTTGATAAAAAACGGCGAGTAAATATCGGCAAAAGTTCAGTAATGACGTTAACCCTCTCAAATTACCGAATTCAAAACGAGGCGGGGCGGAATGTGAGCGTTGGCAAGCGCACTGCCCCGGCCCGATAGACTGGGGTTGGTCATGAAATAGTTATGCGCGCTGAAGCTTTCACCGTTAAGCGGCACCCGATGATAAGACCCGTCACTGTCGAGCGTCCAACTGCTGGCCTCGTCCTTGAAATTGGCGACCATAATCTGGTCTAGTACCTGTTGGCGCACGGTCGGCGTCTCGACTGGAACCATGGTTTCAATGCGGCGATCAAGGTTGCGCGGCATCCAGTCCCCCGAAGAAATGAACACCAGCGCGCTTTCGGAAGGCAGGCCAAAGCCGTTGCCAAAACAAATTATGCGAGTGTGCTCAAGGAAGCGTCCGACGATGCTCTTGACCCGGATATTGTCCGACAGCCCCGGCAAACCAGGGCGCAGGCAGCAAATGCCTCTTATAACCATGTCGATCCGCACGCCGGCCTGCGACGCCTGATACAACCTGTCGATGATTTCGGCATCAACCAACGAGTTGAGCTTGAGCCAAATCTGCGCCGGACGGTGGGCGCAGGCGTGGGCGATCTCGGCATCAATCAGTTCATTCAGACGCTGGCGCAGGTTGACCGGCGCAATCGCCACCTTTTCCAACGCCTCGGGCGTGGCATAGCCGGTCATGTAGTTGAACAATGCCGCTGCGTCGCGGCATAGCGCGGGATCACAGGTAAAAAACGACAAATCGGTGTAGATGCGCGCTGTGATCGGATGATAATTGCCGGTGCCGTAATGGACATAGGAGCGCAAGCCCCCCTGCTCGCGTCGCACCACCAACGATACCTTGGCGTGCGTTTTAAGGTCGACGAAACCATACACGACCTGGGCACCAGCCCGCTCCAAATCGCGAGCCCAGCGGATATTGGCTTCTTCGTCGAAGCGGGCCTTGAGTTCGACCAAAGCGGTCACCGCCTTGCCCGCCTCGGCAGCTTCAACCAAAGCTTGCACTATCGGCGAGTTCTTTGATGTACGGTAGAGTGTTTGCTTGATGGCCACCACCGCCTGATCGCGCGCCGCCTGACGTATAAACTGGACAACCGCATCAAAACTCTCGTAAGGGTGGTGGACAATAATGTCCTTGTGACCAATCGCCGCAAAACAGTCGCCGCCAAAGTCACGAATCCGTTCAGGAAAGCGGGCGTTGAAGGGGCGGAACGCCAAATCCGGCCGCTCCTCAATAATCAAATGGCGAGTGTCGTTCAACCCGATCATACCATCAAGCAACAGCACGTCATCAACCATGACACTCAATTGCTGGCGTAGGAACTCACGCAAGTCCTCGTCCATATCCGCATTGACCTCGAGTCGGATCACGCTACCGCGGCGGCGCTGCTTGAGCGCGCTTTCAAAGGTGCGGACCAGATCTTCGGCCTCCTCGTCAATTTCCAGTTCACTGTCGCGCAGAATGCGAAAGACACCATGGGCCTTGGCCGAAAAGGGCGGAAACAAGCGGTTGAGGAACAGCAGCACAACCTGCTCCAACTGCACGAACCGAAGGTCATCGCCCGGCAACCGAATGAAGCGATCAAGCTGGCTTGGCAACGGCACCAGCGCGTCCAATTCCTTGCCCTTGATGGGGTCAAGCAGACGCAACGCGAGCGAAAAGCCCATGTTGGGCAAGAAGGGAAATGGGTGTGCCGGATCCACCGCAAGCGGCGTCAGCAACGGAAAAATATCCTTGATAAACTTGTTCTCAAGCCAGACGCGATCTTCTCCGGTTAGATCGCCGGTATCCATCACGGCTATTCCAAGGTTGACCAGTTCGCGCCGCAACTCGATCCATGATTTCTGTTGGTCACGAACCAGCTCGGTGTTTCGACGGTTAATCGCCACCAATTGTTGAGCCGGCGTCAAGTTGTCTGCAGACGGCGTCAATATGCCGCGCGAGACCTGTTGTTTAAGGCCAGCCACTCGCACGATATAAAATTCATCTAGATTGCTGGCGCTGATCGACAAGAAACGCAGCCGCTCCAACAGCGGATGGGCCGGGTTGAAGGATTCCTCCAAGACCCGCTGATTGAAAGCGAGCCACGAGATTTCCCGATTGATGAAACGGTCGGAATAATCGTCATATGGCGTAACCGCTCCAACCTTCTGTACAATGGTCATGGTGAGCGAAGCTCCAAAAATGGCCCGGACCAGCCTAGACCCTAACACGTATTTCCCAACACGTATTTCCTAAGGGATGAGGGGGAACCAAACGCCAGCAAACGCACCCGCTGGCGTTCGGCCTCCTTCACGACATCAGGGCGCGCAGCTGGTGTGATAGGGCTGCGAACCGCAAGGAAATGCCGCCGGAGTTTGGACAGTGCTGCAGGCAGCCAGGGTAGCAAACAAAAGGACAATACCAGCAAATCTAGTCATCTTAGCCATCCCAATGAAAGGTGTTGAAGGCGGTTAACCAGCGATAACACCGACCGCAGTTGACGATATCAGCGTTCGCTGCCTAAATTACTTTTGCACAACCGTGGGGGCGACGACAAGGGGCTTTGGCCTTCCGCCCTCGCCATATCGGCGGTCTGTTGCGATCGAAACTCACATTCGGGAATATACTCACATTCGGGAATAAACTCACATTCGGGAAATATTGACACGACTAAGAGCTATCAGCTATGCAGACTGAAATATACAAACCGACATGTGACAATTAGAACTTTAAAGGGGAGTGTCCGCCGTGGCCGACAAGACCGCGCCGCCTCCCGCCCTCGCTGTTTCAACACGGGAGGTTGAGCTAAAGCTGCATGCCGAGCCGCAGCACCTGATTATGCTGGCAGGACATCCTGTGCTGCAAGCAATGGCAGCAGGGCCAGCGGTGGTGTGGCGCCAGACTACGACCTACTACGATACCCCGGACTTGCTTCTGGCGGCGCGAGGCGTCGCGTTACGGGTGCGGGTCCAAGACGATGAGTGTATTACCCAAGCGGTCAAGACCCTCAACAGCATCGCGGCTGGCGACTCGGCGGCCGTTGCGGTTCGACGCGAGTGGGTATGGCTACTGAACGACGACAACCCTAATCTGGCAGTACTCAATGCCCCCGGGGTCAACCAAATGGTGCCGCCGGAGGCCCTGAATAACCTGCACCCGATTTTCGCCACCGAAATCCGTCGCACCGGTGTCACCGTGCGAATCGACGCCCAGACGGCAATAGACGTTGCCTTTGATGTCGGCGTGGTTCGGGCTGGCGCCCGTTTGCACCCGATCAGCGAGATTGAGCTGGAACTCCGTAGCGGCAAGGTTGGCCCACTTTTCGATCTGGCGTTGCAGCTGCAGGAGATCGTGCCGCTACGCATCGCTGGCGAGAGCAAGGCCGAGGCCGGCTACCGTCTGGTCACCGGCAAGCTACCCGAGCCAGTCCAATCAGAACCAGTGGCGCTGTCACCGGCAACCACCGTCGCCGAAGCCTTCCGGCACGTCGTGCGTCATTGCCTGCGCCAACTCCTGCAAAATGAGGACTGCGCCTTGATGGCCCTGAGCCCAGCCTATAACGGGACGGCCGATAACGGGGCGGGGATGCTGGCCATACGTCACATCCGCCATGCCCTGCGCCGACTGCGCCATTGCCTGACGTTGTATCAGCCGATGATCGCCTCGCCGACAGCTCCCGATTTTGCCGACCAGTGCCGTGTTCTTGAACGCCGCCTGCGCCCGGCTCGCGACTGGTCGGTGGTGGCGCAGGTGCTGCACCAGGCCGGGCTTGATCCGGTTGACAACGCAAGCATCCGTATCGCCGCCGCCGCCGCCCGCGCCGCCATTCTGGCCCCCGAGTTCACCCGTTTAGTGTTGTCCGCTGGCGGCTGGCTCGAGCAGGAGCGCTGGTGTGAAAGAGCCAAAGAGACATTGCTCGCCCAAGTAACCCAGCCGATCGCCGATTACGCCGCCCCTTGGCTGGACCAAATGTATAAACGAACACGCAAGATCGACTATGCCAAAATGCGCAGCCAAGAAATGCGCCAGTTGCATCGAAGCCTGCGCCGACTCCACGATGCCGCCGAAAGTTTTCGCGGCCTTTACCCGCCAACCCAATCTCGTCCGTTCATGGCCATGCTGACGGAGTTGCGGCACGCACTTGATGTGGTCAACGATCTGCGCATGACCCGCGACCTGCTCCACGATGCCGAGGGAAGGCATGAAACCGCCCGCGATGCCCTGCTTGAGCGCCTTCAAGCCGAGGGGCTGGCCAACCTCGCGCCGTCTTGGCACCGTTTCAAGACGGCCGAGCCGTTTTGGCGGCGGAAGTAGCGGCGGAAGTAGCGGTGGCGACGGATCGCTCCAGCGCAGTTCTCAGTTCATCAATATTGAAGGGTTTTGCCAAGACATCGACTATGCCCAGACTTTTGGCCGGTTCCAGCATCCGGGCGCGCCGCTCAGGATCAGCAAGCTTAGGATCGGCGGTCATAAACAGGACAGGGACACCCGACCGCACACTCTGGACCTTAGAACAAAATTCCAGCCCATCCATCGGGTGCATGTGCCAATCGCAAAGTATCAAATCGAATCTGGTCTCGCCGCCAAGCAAAGCGAGCGCCTCCACTCCGTCTGCGGCCATCCAAATGTTTGTATACCCAATCCCGACCAACTGATGGCGCAGAATCGCGCGGAAGGTGGCGGTATCCTCGACGATAAGTATGTTAATCATGGCGAGGACTATTCCTGGCGTGGGCTAATACTGGGCCAAGTCTAATGATTTCCAAAATAGCGCAACGGGCATAGCCCGCCGCGCCATCATTTCATTTCGGTACCGATCAGAAGCTGTCGAGCAGGAAACGCCGGTTATGCGGCTGCACCGGCCGGGCATTATTGGGAAATAACTTCGTGAAATCCTTAATCTGTCCTTCCGAAGCGGTGATCGTCCCGCGAAGCACGTTCCAGTGGACAAACTCGGTGCAGGGCGGGGTCGTCAACGATCCCTCATAGCGATAGCGGTCAAGAGATCCCGGCAGCAGGCCCTTGGGATCGACGGTGACACCAGCCGGCTTCGCGGTACCCTTGGCTTCCTTGGGCATATGCGTCCAGATAGTCTTCATCACTGCGTTTTCTTCGCCAGCTTGGATGAAAACTCCGATCACCATCGCCTCGGTCTTGGTTTCATTGAGGTGAACGAAGTGAACTTCCATCGGAAATGACTTGCCATCGAGGGTGTGCTCGCTTGGGTCATGAAAATGGAAATTAACCATTCCGTATTTGGGGCCGCCCGCCTCGGAAAGTGTACTTCCTGGGGCAGTATTAACTTGGATTGTGTGGCCGTTATTGACAACATCAAGCGGCATCACTTGCCAATCATGAATGAGGTTAGCAATCTTTGCAGGAATTTGCTTAGCTAAATTGATTGGGGATTGCTGAGTCCCGATAGTGCAGGACTTGAATTCTGGCTTCAGCTCGCCCCAGTGTTCCGGACCCTCCGGGCCTTCATAGGTCCAATGCTTGGCATGTACTTCGTTGGCGACAGCCCCACGTCCGAGACAGATCGGACACATCGCCGCCACAGCCAGACCGGTAAGAAGAGAACGACGCTGCAATTCCATGATGTGACCTCATAATATATTCATTGATTGTGCCTCACCATCAGCGGTGACACCCAAGGCAGACAAATTATGCCATGGGGACGGACGAAACAAAATAGTATCGACACATAGGCGGAGAAAAAATGGGGGGGATGAATGATGGCAGCGTCAAGCCCACAGCGGCCGCCGCGCTTTGTCGTGCAGTGTGCCAAGGGCAAGGGCTGGAAGACCCTGGTGGTCGACGAGTCGCAGCCAGCGGCCGAACGCGCCTTTCACGAGGTGATCAAGGTCAATCCCAAGGGCTATTTCCGGCTGATCCGACTCGACGATAGCCCCGAGCCCGACTTCGAGGGCGAAAATTTCTCCTGGAAACTCCTGCAGCTCCATGACCCGAAAAAAGGCGGAGTCCAAGGCGGAGTCCAGGGCGGAGTCGCAACGGCCCCAATTAATCGGCCCGCCCGCCGTCATGGCCCCAATAAACGACGAATTCGCCGGCAGGGGGAAAAGGTCGCCATCCCGCTACGCCTCTACATCCTAGCATTAATTCTAGGCGCAATCGCGGCGGTGGCGCTTTACCTGTTGCATGGACCGTCGCCGATGGTCGGCCTCGGGAAATAGGAACGCGACGTTTTGTCGCGCGCGCTCAGGCGGAGTTAAGCAACTTGTTAACTATTTAGCGGCAGAGTCACGGGCAGGCACTAAACTTCATTTGGTACTCGTTCTACACGCTGGCAACACGCTGGCATCACGCTGGCAACACGTCGTACGAGCACCAGCCGCCACACCCTGTTCAGGACTCACGAGAGCAGCATGTCGTAAACCTCAACTGGCTTAATGATTGGAAAACAAACAATCGCTAGCTGTGTAATGGTGAGCGGTGGACAGAAATTGTTTGTTAGGTTGGGATCACTCCCCGGCCAGCCTTGTAGTGCGTTCATGTTGCGATGCACAAAAATAACCGTTGACGCATTTTTTTTCTTTCTCCATATTAACGACACAGAGAAGCCGTGCGCGGAGAAATCTAGGCCAAGCCCCTGGAAAATCCAGGACAAAGTCAGAGCAATATTGACGGGGAGGTCCCGGGGCCAAAGCCTCTCAGGTACTTCCTGTGACGCCACAGCTTCACCACATACGAAATGTAGCAATATTTTAGGAACACAGACCATGGCAAAACCGATCGCATACCCCTTCTTCGAAATGGACGTTTCAAAGATGCTGGCAGAATTCAAAATGCCGGGCGTCGACGTCGATGCCATCTTGGCTTCTCAGCGCAAGAATATCGAAGCCGTCACCGCCGCAAACCAGCTCGCCATGGAAGGCATGCAAGCGGTAGTGCGTCGTCAGGCCCAAATCCTGCGCCAGACCATGGAAGAGACCGGCTCCATTCTGACCGACGTGCTCGGTGGCGGCACACCCGAAGACAAGGTTGCCAAGCAGGCTGAACTGGTGAAAAGCGCCTTTGAAAAGGCACTCTACAACATGAAGGAACTGGCCGAGATGGTGGCCAAGTCCAATACCGAAGCCGCCAACGTCATCAGCAAGCGGGTAAGCGAGAGCCTGGAAGAGCTGAAAGGCGCGATGGCCAAGCCGGTCAAGAAGTAGACCTTCAAGCCAGACAGATATTCCAAACGAATATTCCGGCCAAGTAAGCCGAGAACGGGCCGCTCAAGCAAAGGGCGGCCCTTTTGTGTTCCAGGGCACCGGCCCAAGCAGACACCACAGGGTTAAATTATCTTTGGGGTTAAATTATCTCTGGGGTTAAATTATCCCAGCCCGGCTGCCGATCCTCGGCGGTAACTTGGTGAAGAACAATGCCACCATCACGAGTCGCGGCAACCCGGACCCAGCGCGGCACCATCTCGTTATTGATATCGTCGAGCACGGTGAGAACCAGCGCCTCCAGCGTCGGCCAGTTCCCGCCAGCAAGTGCCGACAGATAGGCGGCGAAGGCGTCAGGCCCCAGTATCAGCCGGTCGGGAACCATATCCACCGTCAAGCGGGTGGTATCTTGCAGCATTCCGACCCAGCGCACCCGATAATCGTGCCGCAGTACCGGGTTGGCAAGGGTTGTCAGGCTTGCCCGGCATTTGTTTGATTGCATAAGATTCTGGCCACCATGATGATCCCCGTTCCAACCCATCCAACCCATCCATCCTTCATGGCGCAGGCAATTGCGGCGGCGGAGGCAGCAGCAGCCCTTGGTGAGGTGCCGGTCGGCGCGGTGCTCGTCGAGGCGGCTTCGGGGCGGGTTCTGGCAACCTGCGGCAACCGCGTCGAGTCGCTGGCTGACCCCTGCGCCCATGCCGAGGTTTTGGCGATTCGTGCCGCCTGCCGGGTGTTAGGTACGCCCCGGCTAAGTGGCTGCGATATTTATGTTACATTGGAGCCATGTGCGCTATGCGCCGCCGCAATCAGCTTGGCGCGGCTGCGCCGGGTCTATTTCGGTGCCTACGATACCAAGGGCGGTGCCGTCGAGCATGGCCCGCGCTGGTTCCGCCAATCGACCTGCTTGCATGTACCGGAGGTCTATGGCGGAATCGATGAGCGACTGTGCGGCGCGCTCCTGCGCAACTTTTTCCAGGCCCAGCGTGCTGCGGCGCGCGCTACGCCTTGATAATCTTTTCCTGTCCCTCAGTGCAGTTTCTTGTCGCGTTGCGGGTGTCGATCACCAGTTTGCTGGCTACGACGAGTCCGGCATAATCAACGCCGTCATGATCGGTACAGATCAGCGCCGCGTCGTAATCGGCAAAGGCCCTGAGGTCCCAAGCAACACCACGTCGCCCGGACAGCGCCTTGTGCTCACGCGATGACGGTATTTCTTCCACATAGGGGTCGTAAAAGCTGACGGCGGCCCCGCGCGCCTCAAGCAACTCAATCAACTCGAAGGCCGGGCTCTCCCGAATGTCATCGACGTTCTTTTTATAGGCCATACCGAGCAGCAAAATCCGGGCACCATTAACGCTTTTGGCCTGCCGCAGGTTGAGGGCATCGGCCAATGCCTGCACCACCACCAACGGCATCGACGTGTTTATCTGTCCGGCTAGTTCGATGAACTGCGTAGACAAGCCAAACTCACGGGCCTTCCATGTCAGGTAAAATGGATCGATCGGGATACAGTGGCCACCAAGACCGGGGCCGGGATAAAATGGCATGAACCCAAATGGCTTGGTCTTGGCCGCATCGATTACTTCCCAAACGTCGATTCCCATCTTGGCGTAGACCAGCTTCAACTCATTGACTAATGCGATATTGACCGATCGGAAGATGTTTTCGGTTAATTTTACCGCTTCGGCAGTTGCCAGTGATGATACTGATACCGTCTTGGGTACTATTGCACCATACAGGCGGCAACCGATGGCCAGGGCTTCGCTGCCGTCGCCACCCACCACCTTGGGAATGCAAGCGGTGCTGAAAACCGGATTGCCGGGGTCCTCGCGTTCAGGCGAGAACACCAAGAAAAAGTCGCGACCCGAGCGCAAACCGCCTCGCTCCAAGATCGGGCGCATGAATTCTGAGGTAGTACCAGGATAGGTTGTGGATTCCAGTGACACAATATGACCACGACGCAAACGCGGCCCAATCGCCACGCTGGTCGCGGCGATATAGCTCATGTCAGGCTCACGATAGGCGTTAAGCGGGGTGGGGACGCAAACCAAGATAGCGTCCACGTCGCTCAACTCATCAAAATCGGTGGTAGCGCGGAACCGACGGTCAGCCAGCATCGGGGCCAGCGACTCGGGAGTGATGTGTTTGATATAGGAGCGGCCGGACATCAGCGCATCGACCTTATTCGAGTCGATATCAAAGCCGACCACCCGGAACCCACGTTCTGCAAAGGTGCGGGCAAGCGGCAGGCCGACATAGCCCATACCGATAATACCGACGATCATTTGCCGACTGTCGACCAATGCTAGCATCTCGGCCGTCAGTTCAGGAGCGGTAAAGGTGGTAGTGGTACCGGCGGAAGCGATCTTATGCACGGGTCGGATCCAGTATCCAGAGGGCAAGGGTATCTAAATATCTCAAAAGTCTAGGTTAGTGTAGTGGGGAGGAGGCGGCACTCCGGCCACGAAGTCACCAAGCAACGGGCGAAAACTCGGTCGCGACTTGATGCGGGCGTACCAATCCTTGGCCTCCGGGTGTTCGTCCCATGGCACCAAGCCGCAATAATCCACCGCCGACAACTGAGCCCCGACGGCAATATCAGCAAGAGAAAAAATATCACCGCCAAGCCAAGCCCGTTGTTCGGACAAAAAAGCGACATAATCGAGGTGATAATGGATATTAGCAAGACCGGCGCGAATGGCTAGGCCGGAGGGTTGCCCCAGATTGCTGATCCGTTTGATCACCTTCTCGCCGACCAGATTCTCGGTTACTTCGCGTTCAAACTTCAGCTCGAACCATTCAATCAGACGCCGGACTTCCGCCCGCTCCCGGGGCGCAGCCGGTAATAGTGGGATCTCTGGATAGGTCTCTTCCAGGTACTCGCAGATCGAGGCCCCGACCAGCACAAGCCCGCCATCCTCAACCAGGACCGGGACATCACCCGCTGGGTTGAGGGCAAGGAAAGCCTCACGGCGGCGCCATGGTTGCTCAACCACGGGTCCGAATTCGAGCCCCTTTTCGGCGAGCGCAACACGCACGCGGCGCGACGGCGATGATAAAGGAAAATGATATAGTGTTCGCATAGCGGCCGACCTTATCCGAAGCGAACCGTTGATGACAGCGAGAAGACGCCTCAGGCATTCCCCGTGACGAAAATTTTCAAGACATCAGCACAATCACACCCGGTAAGGGTGCGAGACTGGTGGCGCGAAATGTTAGGAAATATTACTAATTTAGCCTATTCTTCAACTGCTGGATGACTGTTGCGGTCTGTATAAACGCGGGCCCACCTTTGACCATGGACATGAATCGTTCAAGTGCGGCAATGGCGGATGTGAGATTGCCAAAATGAGCCCGTAAAAGCCCAGTTTCGCGCCAGAGTGTCGGTTCCAGGGGAGCGAACAACAGCATATCCTCAAGCACATCCAGGGCCTTGGCTGGCTGGTTGTTGCGCAAATGGCGCAGTTTGATGTTATTTTGCAGTCGCAGCAGGATAGAACGATTGCCCACCGGAGCATAGTGCTCGGGCTCAAGTTCGGCTGCGGCCCCGGCAGTAACCTTGAGCAGATCACGCATGTCGACCGCGCTGCATTCCAGGGCACAACGAAAAGGGTCTAGGATGATGCGCCCGCTCCCCGATTCCAGCCTGACCAGGAAATGGCCGGGGAAATTCAGGCCGACCATGCCCCATCCATGCGCCCAAGCCACGTGCAGAAACAATATGCCAAGCACAACCGGCAGGCCGCGCCGACGGTCGATCACACTCATCAAATTGGCGTTTTGAGGGTCCTCATAGGTCTCGGTGTCGCCTTGATAGCCAAAACGCTTAACCATAGTTTCCCGCAGCGCCTCCACCCGGGCCGTCAGGTCGTTGCCCCCACCGGCCGGCATACGCCCCGCCACGTCTTCGACCAACAAGCAAAGATGACGACGATAGTTGTCCAGATCGCCACTGGGCCGACCCAGCACTGCGAGCATCAGAGCGGCCTCGGCCAGCTCAATGTCCTCGTCGGCTTGTTCACCGACCTTGCGAAGGAAGTTCCGGGCTTCCGGGCGATTGGTCAAGGCTTGCGCGCTCACGATGGCGATTGTTGCCGGGGACGGCGAATGATTACCACTCAAGACGTAGACCAACTGACTAGCCCTTGTCGACGCTCTCGTACCTCCAACCCTACGGTCGCCAGGCATCCATAAGGTGTTCCGGCCAACGCCACGGCGCCACCAGCATTACATCGAAGCGGACCGCAAGTTCAGCTAGGTCCGGTCGCCGAGCCAGAAACACCGCAGCCGCACGCACCAGCCGCTGTTGCTGCCTTTGCGAGACCGCGCCCGCCGCACAGCCAGCCTCGCGACGGGCCTTGACCTCGACGATGGCCAGACTGCCACCCCGTCTGGCCACAATATCAATTTCTCCAAGCGGGGTGCGCTCACGGGTCGCCACGATCCGATATCCCGCCAACCGCAGCGCCAGTCGGCACAACGCCTCCGCCCGCCTACCGAATCGCTCGGCGGCCCCGCCCCGCTCAACCTTCATTTGCCAGCTCCGTTACTGCAGCACAAGAAGCAGATGCCGAGAAAACCGCCCGGCCGCTTGACATTCCGGCGGCTGAGTGGTGCTGTTACCAACTGTCCGTCAAGGTTTTTTGATTTGAGAGCCATGCACCCGTACCGTACCCACACATGCGGCGCCCTGCGCCTTGAGAATGCCGACAAGACAGTTCGCCTGTCGGGTTGGATACATCGTAAACGCGATCACGGCAACCTGCTGTTCATCGATCTGCGCGACCATTACGGCCTGACCCAGATCGTCGCGGACATCTCGCAGCCAGCGTTCAAGACGCTGGAGGTTTTGCGACTCGAGTCGGTGATCACCGTTACCGGCAAAGTTGTAGCGCGCTCCGACGACACCATCAATGACCGTTTGCCGACCGGCCGCATTGAGGTTCAGGCCGAGCAAGTGACGGTAGAGAGCGTGGCCGAGCAACTGCCGCTCCAGGTCAACAGCGATGCCGATGCCGGCGAGGAGACTCGGCTGCGCTATCGCTTCTTGGATTTGCGCCGTGAAAAGATGCACCGGAACATTTTGTTGCGCAGTCAGGTCATTGCCTCGATTCGCCGCCGCATGATCGAACAGGACTTCGTCGAGTTCCAGACGCCGATTCTGACCGCCAGCAGCCCCGAGGGTGCCCGCGACTTCCTGGTGCCATCGCGCAACCATCCCGGCCAGTTCTACGCCCTGCCCCAGGCCCCGCAGCAATTCAAACAGCTGTTGATGATGGCCGGCTTCGACCGTTATTTCCAAATCGCACCCTGCTTCCGCGACGAGGACAGCCGGGCCGACCGCTCGCCGGGTGAGTTCTACCAGCTTGATTTCGAGATGGCCTTTGTCACCCAAGACGACGTTTTTGCGGCGATCGAGCCGGTGCTGCACGGCATATTCACTGAGTTTGGCGGTTTCCGCCGCGCCAGCCCCCCCGCGATCACGCCCTCGCCCTTCCCCCGCATCCCCTACGCCGACTCCATGCTCAAATATGGCTCGGACAAGCCCGATTTGCGCAATCCATTGGTCATATGCGACGTCACCGAGGTGTTCAAGCGCGCCGACGTGGAATTCCGCGCCTTTCGCGGTGTCATCGACGCGGGCGGGGTGGTGCGCGCCATCCGCGCCCCCCAGGTCTCCAAGCAGCCACGCAGCTTCTTCGACAAACTTAACGATTGGGCACGGGGCTTGGGCGCACCGGGGCTTGGCTACATCACCTTCGAAGCCGCTGGCGGCAAGGGGCTAGGCGGAAAGGGGCCAGGCGGCAAGGGGCCAATCGCAAAGTTCGTGCCAGCCGAAGCCCAAGCGGCGTTGCGTGAGGCGGCCGGGCTTGAGGATGGCGACGCCGTCTTCTTCGTCTGCGATCAAGTCGCCGCCGCCAACAAGCTGGCAGGGCTCGCGCGCATGAAGATCGCCGAAGAAATGGGCGTGTGCGAGAAGAACGCCTTCCGCTTTTGCTGGATCACCGATTTCCCGATGTTCGAGATGAACGAGGAGACCGGGCAAGTGGATTTCAGCCACAACCCGTTCTCGATGCCCCAGGGCGGCCTAAAGGCGCTGGAAACCCAAGACCCGCTGACCATTAACGCCTATCAATACGACATCGTGTCCAACGGCATTGAACTGTCGTCAGGGGCCATCCGCAATCATCTGCCCGAGGTCATGTACAAGGCCTTTGCCATCGCCGGTTACGCGCCCGAAATACTGGAACAAAAATTCGGCGGCATGCTCTCGGCGTTTAAGCTCGGCGCCCCGCCCCACGGCGGTTCTGCCCCCGGCATCGACCGCATCGTGATGTTGCTGGCCGACGAGCCCAACATCCGCGAAGTAATCTGCTTCCCGCTCAACCAGCAGGCGCAAGACCTGATGATGCAGGCTCCAAGTCCGACCACGCCAGAGCGCCTTAAGGAACTTCACATCAAGTTGGACCTGCCCAAGCCGAAAAAGCCGGTTGTGTGAAGGCGAGAGGGCGGGGGGCAAAGAGTGGCCTCTCACTCACCCACCGCCACGCCCTCGCGGCGAGGGTCGGCGCCCCCTAGCAAACGGCCGTCGAGCAATTGAACCCCAGTCAAGCCACTGCTGATATCACCGACACTGACGCTATGGCCAAGGGCCTCCAGTGCAGGTTTGAGATCGGCGGCTGCGCTGCTTACTTCCAACTCGGTTGCTCCGTTGCGGTTGACGAGGTGGGGCAAGTTGATGGCGGCCTGAATGTCCAGCCCCCAATCGAGCACACCAACCAACACCAAGGCGACAAAGGCCGGAATGCGGCTGCCGCCCGGCGAGCCCAGCGCCAGCACCGGCTTACCGCCCTCATCCAGCACGATGGTCGGCGACATCGCCGAGCGCGGGCGTTTGCCAGGCTCGGCCCGGTTGGCCACCGGACGGCCATTAACCTCGGGGCGGAACGAAAAGTCAGTCAACTGATTGTTGAGCAAAAACCCATCCACCATCAAACGTGAGCCAAAGCCGTCCTCAATGGAAGTCGTAGCCGCAACCACGTTGCCCGCCTTATCCACGATGGTAATGTGGCTAGTGGCGGGTAACTCGGCGGCCTCACCGGGGGCTTGATCCAAGGCGTCACGCCAAGGCGGATTTCCCGCCCGTACCGGCACCGGCAGGGCATGGTCGCGATCGATCAACTGCGCTCGGACCAGGAGATAAAGCGGATCAGTCAGTCCCGCCGTCGGAACCGGAACAAGATCGGGATCGGCAACGTAAACATCACGATCAGCATAGGAGAGCTTGCCGGCCTCGGCAAACAGGTGAGCGAAATCGGCCGACAGCGGTTTTACTCTGGTCAGTTCGAAATGGCCGAGTATGCCGAGCATCTGCCCAACCGTGACGCCCCCAGAACTCGGCGGCGGGAACCCGCAAACCATCACCGCGCGGTAAGGAGTGCAGACCGGCTCACGCTGACGAACGGCATAGCCCTTGAGGTCCGACTCGAGTAGCGTGCCGGGGTTGGCGGCAGGGTTTGCGGTGGTGCCGTGAACTTTCGTCACCATATCCTTGGCAATCTGCCCAGTATAGAAAGCGTCGGTGCCACCAGCCGCGATCTTGCGCATCGTGTCGGCCAGAGCCGGATTCTTGAGCCGCGCCCCCGCCGCCACCGGGTTGCCGTCGGCGGTGAAGAAATACGCACGGACGACCGAATCACGGCTGAGTCGTTCACGATCGGCAGCGATCATCAAGGCCAGCCGGGGCGATACCTCAAAACCCTTTTCGGCCAGATCAATGGCTGGCTGGAACAGCTTGGCCCATGGCAACTTGCCGCCCTTGCGGTGGGCCTCCTGCCACAACCGCAACATGCCGGGCACCCCAACCGATCGGCCACCAACGACGGCGTCATAGAATTTCAACGACTGCCCGCCAGCGTCCAGAAACATCTCGGGCCTTGTCGCGGCCGGTGCTGTCTCACGCCCATCAAGCGCCGTAACCTCGTTCGCGTCATGGTCGTAATAGAGCAAGAAAGCGCCACCCCCCAGCCCCGAGGATTGCGGCTCGACCAGCCCCAGCACCATCTCCACCGCCACCGCCGCGTCGATTGCGCTTCCGCCCTGACGAATGATGTCCGCCCCCGCCCCAGCTGCCAGCGGATGCCCAGCCGCCACCATGAACGACTTGCCCACCACCGCTTGCCGAACACCCGCCTTCTGATCAGCAGCCCAGGCGAAATCCGCCCCTCCCCCCAGCGCCAAGGCCAACAAAACCACCCACGCCAGCCGGCGCGACGAAATGAGTTGAGCAAGCATGATAAAACCTAGTGAGAGTAAGGAACTTTCGAGAGTGGACCAGTCCCGGCCGTTTATCAATGAGACGAGCAATTTTAGCGGGGACCACCTTGAGGCACGACCGATTATCTGTTAATTCGTTTCATAGTCAAATCCTGCGAAGCATCTCTCAGGGCGTCAGGGCCTTTTAACCGCACTCACGCAGGGAACCAACATGCTTAGGTCATTGATCACCGAGGGAATTGGACCGGCCGCGCGCTTCGAAATGGAGTTCGGGTCGCGTCTCAATTTGATCACGGGAGATAACGGGCTCGGTAAGTCGTTTCTGCTGGATATCGCATGGTGGGTTTGCGCCCGCGACTGGCCTGACCAGCCCGCCTTGCCAACACTACAGGCGGGACGCGGCAGGCGGATCACCCCAAATCTGACAGCTGCTCTCGATGGCCTTACCAGAAACAATGTCACGACCAACTACACATTTGCTCCCGAACG
>JBAXKX010000019.1:0-20352 GCA_037135115.1 Rhodospirillaceae bacterium | reverse complement strand
ATCGGGTCCAAAGCGATCAAAGCTGGACATCAGCGATGTTACATGAAAAGAGTCTTTCACCGCACACCCTCCCTGCCTTCTGGCCAAGAAAAAATGCCGATTCTAGCGTAACTCAGTACTCTCACCTAGCGTACTTAAACATTGCAGCCACTAGCTTGGGCCGGTTTAACCCTGCCAGCTTATTCGGAATTACTGGGCTTGTAAGCTCAAGCCAGTGGAGGCACGGGGCGGAATCGAACCGCCGTACGCGGATTTGCAGTCCGCTGCATAACCACTCTGCCACCGCGCCATTAGCTCAAAGATGATCTCACGACCTGCTAGCTTCCGATCATCCTCATAATAATAGACCGCGTTTTCGTGCCAGGTCAACCAATTGTGGGAGCCGGGCGCAATGTTTTTTCGGGAAAACCGTCTTGTCCGAAATTCCATTAGATCCTGACCGTGTGGAAAATAAGGCCCATCCGTGTCGCGCACCAACACGAGACCAAGATTACCGCAGTCATCATTATGGGCCACATGCTGAGGGTATAGCGCGGAATTCCGACTCCAAGGATTGCCGTAAACATCAGGCAACTGTGAAGGCTCAGGGATGATAAGGTCGCGGCGGCCAGCGGCGCGTGCAGAGGTTGCCTCAAGAGCACGGAGGCGAGGCCGACGAGAGCAAGGGCTGCGGTCAAGAAACCGATTAGTTGGATTGCAGGGCGCACGATCATGGCAAGAAAACGCGGTTCAATGTGCTGTGGAAACTCGGCTAGGTTGGCGAATGGTAAAGGATTGTTTTCTTTAAGCGTAGTGTTCAGAAATGGGGTTGCATATGGATATTGGGCTTTGTACATCGTCCACAAGGACAGATAATGATCCCATGTTAGCGCGAGGAAGGCCAAGGGCGCACGTTGAATTCTGGCCAGACCGACCCGCAAAGCCATTTCATTGAAAGCTGGCGCGGGGAGAGCAATTGTGGTCCGAAGGTCGCTTACACACGCATATTCAAGGCACGTTTCATAGTTCTCCGAAAAATATTGGCGAACATCCCACCGGGTCTGGTGCCGCAAAAGGTTACGAATGGAGGCGAAACGTTCGTCGAGGGCCTGTTCGAGAATTATGGCGTGGGGATCAGTTTCGCCACTCGCTGCGGGGGGGGCTTCAAGCAAAGCAGCCTTGGCGTAATAATGGCGTCCGGCGAGCGATGTCGCCTCGGCACCATGATATGCGTTCGTGGCCAATCGTTCGGCAAAACCTAGGGTCAGCAGTGGTAGAAGCGCGGCAAGGAGAAGGGCTAGGCGTCGGCCTTCTGTCTTTAGTCCCGGCATCAAAACCATGAAGGCCAAGACCGGCAGTAGGGCATAGCCGGTTGGGCGGGTGATTGCCGCCAATCCGGCGAATAGAGAAGCGAATAAAAGAGATTGAAGGGAGGTCAAGCGTATGAAACGCAGTGTAGCGGTCAGAAACAATAGGCAAAACGTCATAAAAATAGATTCAGTGAGTATTGTGACATGAAAAATATTAACTTCGGGATTGATCAAACAGACCAGACAATACGCCAATGCCACTAATGGGCTTTGCGAAACCTTCAACATTTCCAATGCTAGCCCAGCCAGCGCGGCGGCAAAGATCATAGGTTGTAATATAACGATTCCCCGCGCGCCGAACGCGCGTAATAAAAGTGGATATCCGGCGGTGCGTCCGGGGATAAAATCTAGGTAGCTGGACGAATCCGCCTGAAAGACCGGGGCAACGGGGATCATGATCGCCGCAGCGGCTAAACATATTCCCACAATCAGTAATTGCGATATTTTCTCGTTAGGAAAGAAAAATCGTTTGGAGTAGCCGCAAAAAGCATCAGACATGATTTGATATTCCAAGGTCAAGGCGAAAGTAGCTAAATAACGCCCTAGATTTTTTGCAAGGGCGCAATGATCACCGACTTTATGACAGGCACCGGGCCGATGGACTTCGCCCCGGACCTGCCGGTTAGCTTTTACTGGTACCCACCCTACTATATATGGTATCAAATATCATATTGACGGTCGGGCGGGTGCGTGTGAAACTCCCAACCGACATTGATGCCCGGCACAAGGGTTTAACATATGATGATGCCTTTTGACCAAAAAATGGAGCGACGCCTGCTGGCGGGTTTTGTTGCGCTGATCGGCATTTTAGCGACATTGGTGGTGGCACCCTTCGTGGCTTTGGCCGCTGAGGCTGAAGTCGTCAATATCCGCTTTGGTTATTATCCTGACAAGGTGCTAGTCGTTCTTGATCTTAAGGCGAGTACGGCATTCCGCATCGAGACTTCCTCGGACGACCACATAGTCAACCTGATGCTGGGTAATGTAAAGTGGTTGACGGCGGCGAAGCGTAGTTTGAGCGCCATGCTTCCGCTCACGGCTTATTCCTTCCACCCCGGTGGCAACGCGAATGAGGGGCGGCTGGAGCTTCAGGCCAGCCGGCCGGTCACTGTTGTGCGGACCGATACCTACCCGCCGGATCGCAGTCACCCCACCCACCGCATCTCGCTTGAGCTTAGGGTTAAGCCGGCGCAAGCGGCGGCGGTTCAGGCGACTCCGGCCCCGGCCCCGGCGCAAGCGGTGGCGGTTCAGGCACCCCCGGCACCGGCGCAAGCGCCCCCGGTTCAGGCGACTCCGCCAAAGCTCATGCCTGCTGCCGCTGAGGGTGGCGGGACGGTCCCGGTGTTTCGTCTCAGCGGTTTCCGTTCGGCTGCGTTTGGTATGAGTGAGCGGCAGGTTCGGCAGGCGATCGGGAAGGACTTCAAGCTGGGCGATAAAGAAATTGAGTCGGCTCAGCATCCAACCGAGAAAACGACGGTGCTCGGCATCACCGTGAAGGACTTGCTGCCTGAGGGTGGTGATGCCAGGGTCAGCTATATCCTCGGTTACCAGAGCCGCAATCTGATACAGGTTAATGTCGGCTGGGGTGCCCTGGCTGGGACCAAAGCGTCCATGGCCTCGCTGATCGTTACCGCTCGACAGTTGCGTACCTATCTTGCGGGGAGCGGATATCGGCCCGACACCGTTATCACTGATGCAAGTTTGTCCGATGGTACGATTTTGGTCTTCCGCGGCTATGATGCTGATAATAAAATGGCCGCCGTAGTACTGAGCGGGCAGGCGGTGGAAAAGAACGGCGATGCTAGTGACAAGGTTGCGCCTCCGTCCTTGCAGATGAGCTATGTCAGCGACGCCAAGGAGCCCGATGTATTTCGCATCAGGCCGGGAATGTTCTGATACGCGGCGGCGACGGAGGTTTGGGGCGTTAGTGTTCGGCGGCGACTGCCGCAGCCTAGCCTTATGGCGCGAAGGCAAGCCCGCAGGATGCGGGTGCCCGCCGTCTGAGGGGGGGTTTTGATGGTTCAACATCAAAGGTCATTAACATGTGTCGGCGCGGAAAGTTTGTTTGCTGCGCCATTAAACTGGTTGGACACTGGCCGATGGCCAATGTTATGTTAGGCACAGTTGCGGAACAACATTATACCAATGGAGAGCTTGCAATGCGGCGCAGTAATCGAGGCGGTTTTGCGTGTGGAAGCGGGGCATTATCGGAACCTGGGTGATGGGCGTCGTGCTGGGGGTCGCTTTTGCCGGCTTCTCCTATTTTGGGACCGGAGGGACGAGCGAGGCCGCAGCTACTCATGCCGCAGCTACTCAGGCCGCCGCCACTCAGGTCCCCGTTACTCAGGTAGCCGAAGCACCTGTGGCGGCCGTCCCCTCGACCTACCATCTGACCGGGTTTCGCTCGGCTGAATTTGGTATGACCGAGGATCAGGTTCGCAAGGCGATCGAGAAAGATTTTTCTCTGAGTACGAAAGATATCAATAAGGGCGAAAATACTACTGAGAAGACGTCGGTACTTGACGTGACTGTTAAGAACCTATTGCCGGCTGGCGGCGATGCCCATGTTTCCTATATTTTTGGTTATCAAACTCACAAGCTGATCCACATCAATGTCGGCTGGGGCGCGATGGCCGGGCCGGCTGGTGCCGTTGCTACTCTTGAAACACTGGTCGAGGCGGCGAATCAGCTACGTACTTATCTGTTGGGGGCGGGATATCGTCAGGACAGCATCGTCGCTAACGCGCGGATGCCGGACGGGACGATTATTGTCTTCCGTGGTTTTGATGCTGATAATAAGCTCGCAGCGGTTGTGTTGACCGGAGCCCCTCCGGAGAAGCCTGCCGACGCCAAGGCGACGGACAAGAAACCTGAATTACCGAAGCCGGGCTTGCAGTTGAGCTATGTCAGCGATGTAAAGAACCCCGACATTTTCCATATCAAGGCCGGGCAGTTTTGATAACTAGACGGCCCCGTCAACTATAATAAGGAATGGCTGCATGCCACCTGATCAGCAGAATGAGGCGCTCCCTCTGTTTTACCGCAACCCGGTGCCGATCAACCCGGAACGGCACGGCGGTAACGGTCTGAGCAAGACTCGAACCTATGCGTTTGCAGCGCAGAGCAATTCGGTGCCAGTGAACTTGGTGGAATTTCCCCACTTGCTTCGCGACTATCCGATCGCCTTCACCGCGACCTCGCCGGCGATGCCGGTGGCGGTAATGGGTCTGCGGCAGGATGAAAATCTGCTCGTTGACGCTGATGGAAACTGGGCGCCCGGCGTCTACGTGCCTGCCTATGTTCGCCGATATCCTTTTATCTTTATGGAGAATCCTGGCGGCGACTTGCTGACCTTATGCGTTGATGAGGCGGAGGGGGTGCTGGCCGCCGATGCAGCAGAACCGCTGTTGGTCAATGGGGTAGCCTCTGAGTCGACGAAGGCCGGTCTTGAGTTTTGCTCGGCCTATCAGCAGGCGCTACGGGAAACCAGGGCGTTCGCCGAGGCGGTTGAGGCGTCTGGCATCCTTGTCGAGCGCCGAGTCGACGTTACCTTGCCGGATAATCAGGGATTTGCCTTGACCGGGTTTCGGGTGATTGACGAGGCGGCGTTCGCTGCGCTGAGCGACTCGACGATTCTGGAGTGGCGCCGCCTGGGTTGGCTGACCGGCATTCATGCCCAGCTGTTGTCGTCATTTTCCTGGCAGCGTCTGCTTGATGCTGTGGCGC
This sequence comes from Rhodospirillaceae bacterium, assembly GCA_037135115.1. Classification (GTDB taxonomy): domain Bacteria; phylum Pseudomonadota; class Alphaproteobacteria; order Azospirillales; family Azospirillaceae; genus BOG-933. The sequence goes on along the minus strand of JBAXKX010000019.1, from coordinate 15,277 downwards.
GTCGCCTGCCGGTCGCTCGCGGCTGATTATGTGATTGCGGTGACGGTGCGTTAATTACACCGTCACCGTAACGGAAATAATCGAATTGGTTCATGAAAGACTGGGTATTTGCCACTGAGGCTTATACTTGGTGTCTGTTCTGCTCGTCTTCGTATCTGCGTAGAATTTCGCTGGCGCCATCAATGAAGTGGCAAACGTCGCGACGTGCCGGATTGCGGAATACCAGCGATTGGGCAACGGCGAGGGCGTCCGCGACCCTGCCTCCGTCAAACAATTCTTGGGCAAGGGTGAAAAGGTCATCAAAGGCGGCGGCACCGGTCGGAGATTGCAAGTCTGCCGGATGTGCGCTTCCAGGATGTGCGCTTGCTGGGTTTGTTGCCAACATGCATGTCGAGGTGCAGAGCGCCGGGCAGTTCGGTGCGCCGCTGGCGATGCGCCAAAAAGTATTTTGAACGATCGGGTCGAACCAAACCTCTTCGATGGTTTGCCGACTGACGTCCCCGATCGGGTTCAAGACGTCTTGGTCGACGCAACAAAGAGCCACGCGCCCATCATATGCGATGGTCATATAATTGCGAGGCAGTGAGCATGACGCGCTCTTGCCGGGATGCGTCCGATAGTCGGCCGGTGCCGATGGGAACAGGGTGTTCTCGATCTGATTTAGTTGAATATTGGAGTGGAAGCCAAAGGTCTTGTAGAATTGCCAAATCGAGTGTGCGGTCAGGCGCTGGTCTTTGTGGTTCATCAGGGCGATGGTGATGCGAAACTCGGGCGGCACCAGGGCGATCAGTGATTGTACGTTGGCGATTACTTTGTTGAGGTCGCCGCCTCGGGTCCGCTGGTAAAGCACGGGATCAAGCGTATCAATTGAGACGTAGATTGAGGTGAGTCCGGCGTTGAGCAGCGACTTGGTCCGTTCCGGGCTAAGTAATGTGGCGTTGGTGGCAAAGCTGGCTTCTCCTGCTTTCATGCTTTTTATCAAGACGATGGCGTTCTCGAGCTGTGACCACAGCAATGGCTCTCCGGTTCCATGCAACCAAGCAAGATCATGCCGCCCGCCGGAGCATTCGCAGACCAGCTTTTCCAGAAGGCTCCACGATATTGACCCGCGTGGTCTTGATAGCGTACCATTAGCGCAGTATGGGCACTTTAGGTTGCAGCGGTTGATCAATTCAAGTGATATGGCTGGGACCTGCGGGTAGAAAGCCATTGTCAGCTCTCTAGCCCAAGGCGGCGGCGGTACTGGCGGCGTGGCTCCGGTGCGAGCGGAGCCCGGACGGCCGGGACTCTGGGAGGCGGGCGCGAGGCAATCGCGCGTTGGTCAGATTGGCGCCGTCAAGGTCCGCGTCCTCCAGGTTGGCTTGGGTCAAGTTGGCCGAGATCAGCACACTGCCACACAATTGGGCTTGCCGGAGGTCGGTGCCAAGCAAGTTGGCGGCCCAAGTCCGACCACCTGATCGCCTGGTAGCGGGATCACGAATATCGGCGGGGCCAAGCTGGCAACCGGTGAGGTCGGCACCGCGCAGGCAGGCATAGCTCAGATTGGCACCGGAGAGGTCGGCGGCTATCAGGTTGGCGTCTTCCAGGTTGGCGCCCGATAGGTCGGCCATGACCAGCCGTATCCGCGAGAGCGCCGACTGGCCGAGGCAAGCGCCGCGCAGGCTGGCACCGCTGAGGTCGACCCCTCGCAAATCGACTCGGACCAGTTCGGCGCCGTCCAGTTCGGCTCTTGTACCACGCCGTCCGCCACTTTCGATCCAGCGCTCATGTTCGAAAATCTTGCGCTGCAGCTCTAGGCCAAGCGTGTCGGGGTTCTTGCTGACTCGGATATTGGTGATGTTGGCGACCGACATGTCGCACTCACCGAGGTTTACTCCGATAAGGTCGGCACCGGAGAATATCGTGCCGGCAACCGTGGCCCCGGCCAGACTGGCACCATTCAGGCGTGCCTTGGTGAAGTTGGCGTTGATCAACGTGGCGGCGGTGAGGTCGGCATTGTGAAGCACGGCGTGGCTGAGGTCGGCGTCGGTGAGGATGGCGCGGTGGAGAACGGCACCGGTAAGATCGGTGGCCTTGGCTCGCCCGAGCTGAACCGGCCACCCCGATTCGGTAGCGACCAGCGAGCCGTGGCGAAGGTCCGCACCCTTGAGGTTGGCCCCGGTGAAGTTGGCGGCCCGCAAGCGCGCGCCTCGTAGGGTGCTGCCGCCTAAATCACTGCCGCGCAGGTCGGCGTGGTCAAGATCGGCACCGAACAGGTCCGCTTCCGCTAAATTGGCATCGGTCAGGCGGCATCGGGACATTCGCGCCCCGGTCAGTTTCGCGCCGCGCAGATTCCGCCCGACAAGGTCGAGGCCATCAAGGTTGGCAAATGTCAGATTAGCCCGTTGCCCACCAATTTGGCCATTAAGCCACTGGTGGTGCCGGTTGAGAATTTCTGCCAATTGATGCCGGTTCATGTTGCGTCGTCTCCGGCGGACTGACAATTAAAGCAACCCTAAGGTCGGGGGGAAAGCGGCCCTGGGACCCAGCTTGCTTGGTTGCTCCAGTTTGGCGCGCAAAGGTTACTGAGTTATAAAGGCGGGTCGGGTATAAGGGACTTGCAGGACATGCGGGCGATTTCGGCTCGGGCAGTTGCCGGGGCGCCACTATATCGCCCAATCCGCAGCCTAAACGATTCTGGCTTGGCCTGGGTGGGCTCGACATTGGGTATAAAGCTGGCTCAGTTTTTTGGTGGTCCGGGGATGAGCGAGCTGATGCGGCGCGTATTGTTATACCAGTGGCCTTTGATGCTAACCCATCAAAGGCCCCCTCACACGCCGGGCGGGCGCATCCGCGCCCTTGGCTTCGCCGCAGGAGAGGCGCGGCGGCAGTCGCCACCGTACCAACGTCAGGGTCTTCGACCAGGGCCGTTGGTATTACTCCTGTTGATTTGGTTGGCGGCGTCGGCACCATTCGCCTCGACCTGGGCGCAGTCTGGAAATTTACCGGCTGGAAATTTACCGGTTGTAGAAATTCCGGCCTTGGCACCGGCTGGCGATCCACCGGTCGTGGTGGCACCCCTTATTCTGCCCGCCGGTTCGCTCGCCGAGGCGATTGCGGTGCGGCTGGCCTCCGGCTTAGCGTCGTTGGATGCTCGGCGCCCTCCCGACGCCGGCCGTCTCCGCCGGTTTTACGAGCAGCGTGGCTACCTGCCGGCTTGGTTCTCCGGTGATGGCGGTGGATCCGGCGCGGTGTTGCTGCCGACGGCGCGCATTTTGCGTGAAGTATCCGGCTTGGCCGATCGGGAGGGACTGCTGCCCGCCGACTATCATTTGAGCGCCATTGACCAGCGTTTGGGTGCTGCGGAACCGGTTCGCCGAGCTGAACTCGAGCTTTTGCTGACCGATGCCCTAATGGTTTACGCCAGTGATTTGCATCGGGGGCGAGTGGCACCCCGCGCTATTACCGAGGAGTTCGCTTTCGATCAGCTGGCGATGAATTTGGTCGAATCGGCAACGGCGGCACTGGCGGCACCCGATCTCTGGGCTTTCCTGGCCGCGCTGGCCCCTAACCATTCCCGCTATACCCGGCTGCGTGAAGCGCTGCGCATCGTCCGCGCTCAGGACAAGTCGGGCGGCTGGCCCAAGGTGCCTGAAGGACCCAAACTCGAGCCGGGCATGAGCGATCCCGTCGTGCGAGCGCTGCGCAGGCGGCTGGCTGCGACCGGCGAGTTTGGGGGCAAGCTGGCGGCCAGTTTAAGTTATGATTCGACCTTGGTGGCCGCAGTCCAGCACTTCCAGGCCCGGCACGGCCTGCGGGCTGACGGCGTTATCGGGACCATGACTTATGCGGCACTCAACGTCAGTGCCGCTGAACGGGTAATCTGCATTATCGCTAACATGGAACGCGAGCGCTGGATGCCCGATGAGCTGGGGCCGCGCTATGTGTTGGTCAATATCCCTGGTTTTAACCTGCGGGCAGTCGTCAACGGTAAGGTCATGTATGAGATGCCGGTGATCGTCGGCACTAAGATCCGGCGTACACCGATCTTTGTCAGCCAGATTACTTCGCTGATCTGGAATCCGACTTGGTCAGTGCCATCCAAGTTGGCACGTGAGGACATACTGCCAAAATTGAAAGTAAATCCCGGCTATCTCGAGGAACAGGGCATCGTGCTCTATGATGGTGCGTTCTCCGGCGGTAAGGTTAACCCTGGTGCTATCAAGTGGGAGACCTTCACTGACATAAATCGCTTTCGGTTGCGCCAGATGCCGGGTGCCCACAATGCTCTTGGCCAAGTAAAATTCAATATTCCCAACGATTTTGATGTCTATCTTCACGATACGCCCCATCGTGAGAAATTTATCAAGAGCGTACGGACCTTCAGCTCTGGCTGTGTTCGTGTCGGCAATCCTTTGGGCCTTGCCAATTTCTTGCTTGATGATATGCCGGAATGGACGCCCGAGCGACGCGCTTTGGTACTCGATAAGGGCGAAACCCGTAATGTGGTGCTGCGTACGTCAATTCCGGTGTTCCTGCTCTACCAGACCGCCTGGATCGATGACAAAGGCGTAATCCAGTTTCGTGACGATATTTACGAACGTGATTTGCAGGTGTTTAGGGCGATCCGGCGCTTTGATGAATCGGCGGCGCGCTTGGTCGGTACCACGGGCTGAGCGGGCTTGGCGTGCTTCCCTAACTCTTGATATTGCCATTGCGAACTGCGCTGCGGCGGCTGCGGTGCTGCTTGGCGTGGCTAGTACCCAGAGGTAATGGGGGGGAATCGGGGAGCGTTTGGAAGCCTTGTGCCGTCCTGCGCCTTGGCCAATCACCATGTACACTGTTACCAAAAGACCCGGTTGCAGCGCAAAAAGTGGTGAAAATCAAGGCTCTGAATTTTATCTAGATTTAGTGCTTGACAGGTGCCGTCATGCCGGGTCCAAAGGTAGTGAGGTTAAGTGCTCAGGACCGTTTTAATATAATATTCACCAAGTCAATGAAATCGAGTGGGAGGCACCATGACCGATAGAAATACCGCCTCCAAGGCAGCTCCATCAATGTGCCGACGCTCGTTTCTACGAGTCGGAGCGGCCACTGTCGCCGCCGCATCCGTGCTTGATCCGGTCGATGTCTTGGCGGCCTATGGTAAGATACGGCCCGGATCGCTGGGCCCGGCTCGAAAGCTTTCGTTAATCAATCAAAATACCAGAGAGCATCTATTCGTTGAGTATTGGGCTGACGGCCGCTATATTATCGATGGGCTGCGGTCGATAAGTCGTCTTATGCGCGATCATCACGACGGGACCATACACGCGATCGACCCAAGGCTGGCCGATGTCATTTATGGTGTTTACCGGTTGGCCGGTAACCATGGGCCGATTGAGGTTTTGTGCGGCTACCGTTCGCCACGGACCAATGCGCGGATGCAAGCTTCCCACAGTGGCGTTGCCGGGCACAGCCTGCATATGCAGGGCAAGGCGGTCGACATTCGTCTGCCGGGTTGCGGTCTGCAAATGCTGCACCGGGCGGCATTGTCGTTACGCGCTGGCGGTGTCGGCTATTATCCTCATAGCAATTTCGTCCATATTGATTCTGGTCCGGTACGGACTTGGGGCGGCCACGGCGCTGAGGAGGATATCGGCGATGCGCCGACCTGGCGAGACGCGCTGCTCTCGGACACCCCAAAGGTTCAACAGGCGGCTAACAACGGTCTGTTGCCGGGCCGGGATGAGTCGACGCGGGCAATTGACGCCGTGCTCCCGCGCAGCCGCTTCCAGCAAGCGACGATGTTTCCAGGTCACAAGCCGATGCGTCTGGCCATGCGCGACGCCGCGCCGGTGCAGTCGGAAAGCTTTTGGGTTCGCCGCAAGCCCAGGGTGTTCTTTGGGGGTTGATCGGAAGCGGCGGTATGTATGCTTGGCAAGAGGGAATTGACCCACCTAGTTTATAATTTCCCGGCTTATAATTCCCCGGCTAATAATCATCAGAATAGCGTCTTATGGTTCGGTGTCATGACTGCGGCATCTTGTCGCGGTTTATGCTAACCAGCTCAAATTAATCCATTTTTATATGTATTGACCCTTGGGGGGAAGAATTCCGTATATTCCCCGGCTTGACATGGATGTCCAGAAAGGATTCTAAGAGGTGTCAGCCGATCTCTGCAAGATTACACCAGCTGTTCTCCATTCTCTCCTAAGGAACGTTCCATGACGATTGAGAATAAACGGTCCGATCCGACAATGCCGGTCGCACGCCGCGATTTTCTCCGCCTTGGGACTGTGGCGGCCATAGCGGTTTCCGCCGCCGCGTTGGTGCCAACCGATGCTCTCGCTTTTCCCAATCCCGGCAAGATTCATCGCCAGTTAGCTTTTATCAATCAGCACACCAGCGAACATCTGAATACGGAATATTGGGCCAAGGGCCACTATCGTCGCGACGCCTTGCGCGCTGTCAACAGGCTGTTCCGCGACCACCGCACCGGTGCCGTACACAGCATCGACCCTCGTCTTTTGGATGTGGTCTACCATCTCAAGAAACGGGTTGGCGCTCACGGGCCTTTTCATATTGTTTCCGGCTATCGCTCACCTGCCACCAATGCGATGCTGATGGAGAGCGACCATCCAGGTGTGGCCCGCCACAGCTACCACGTCAAAGGAATGGCGGTTGACCTTTACCTGCCCGGGTACAGCTTGGACCGCCTGCACCGGGCTGCGCTTGCGCTGCGTGCGGGCGGAGTCGGTTATTATCCCGACAATGGTTTCATCCATCTTGACGTTGGACCGCTTCGTCGCTGGGAGCTGTAGGGATTCCTCGCGATTTTAACATTTAGTTTCATCGCGGTGGTTGCGGGCGGGGCGCTAGCTGCTTATATTTCCCCAACTGAGGTGATTGAAACACACACCGCTCCACGCACCCGGAGGGATCGTGGCGGTGCCGGTCATCGGGCCGCCGTGGATTCGCCAGCAACACGAGGGAAGATATGAGCAAGGTCATTGGCATTGATCTGGGCACGACTAATAGCTGCGTTGCCGTGATGGAAGGCTCGCAGGCTAAGGTCATCGAAAATGCTGAAGGTGCGCGGACCACGCCGTCGATGGTGGCGTTCACCCAGTCAGGCGAGAGATTAGTCGGACAGCCGGCCAAGCGGCAGGCCGTGACAAATTCGGAAAACACGCTTTTCGCTATTAAGCGCTTGATCGGCCGTCGCTACGATGATCCAATCACCAACAAGGATAAGGCGCTGGTATCCTACAAGATTGTTGGCGGTGATAATGGAGATGCCTGGGTCGAGGCCCACGGCAAACGCTACAGCCCAAGTCAGGTCAGCGCCTTCATTCTCATGAAGATGAAGGAGACGGCCGAGAGCTATCTTGGTGAGAAGGTCACTCAGGCGGTGATCACGGTTCCCGCCTATTTCAACGACAGCCAGCGTCAGGCCACCAAGGACGCCGGCAAGATCGCCGGACTTGAGGTGCTGCGCATCATTAACGAGCCGACGGCGGCGGCGCTGGCCTATGGCATGGAGAAGAAGGGTGCCGGCATCATCGCCGTCTATGATTTGGGCGGCGGTACTTTCGATATCTCGGTGCTGGAGATTGGTGACGGCGTTTTCGAGGTCAAGTCGACCAATGGTGACACTTTTCTCGGTGGTGAGGACTTTGACGCCAAAATTATCGATTATCTCGCCGACGAGTTCCACAAGGACCAGGGCATCGACCTGCGCCGTGACAAGCTCGCGCTTCAGCGCCTGAAGGAGGCGGCGGAAAAGGCTAAGGTGGAACTCAGTTCGGCCACCCAGACCGAGGTGAACCTGCCCTTCATTACCGCTGACCAGACCGGGCCAAAGCATCTAAACATTAAGTTGACCCGGGCCAAGCTGGAGGCGCTGGTTGATGATTTGGTGCGCCGCACCGTCGATCCCTGCCGAGCGGCGCTTCGTGACGCCGGTCTTAAGGCATCCGAAATTGACGAGGTGATTCTGGTTGGCGGTATGACCCGCATGCCTAAGATTATCGAGACTGTGAAGCAATTCTTCGGTCGTGAACCCAACCGCAGCGTCAATCCGGATGAGGTCGTGGCGGTCGGTGCCGCCATTCAGGGCGGTGTGCTAAAGGGCGATGTCAAGGATGTGCTGTTGCTTGATGTGACGCCGTTATCACTTGGCATTGAGACTCTGGGTGGGGTGTTCACCCGCTTGATCGACCGCAACACCACCATTCCGACCAAGAAGTCCCAGGTTTTCTCCACAGCGGAGGACGGCCAGAGTGCCGTTACCATTCGGGTGTTCCAGGGCGAGCGTGAAATGGCGGCCGATAATAAGATTTTGGGTCAGTTCGATCTGGTCGGAATTCCGCCGGCTCCGCGTGGAGTGCCGCAGGTTGAGGTAACATTTGACATTGACGCCAATGGCATCGTCAACGTCACTGCCAAGGACAAGGCCACCAACAAGGAGCAGCAGATTCGCATCCAGGCATCGGGTGGACTTAGCGACTCCGACATCCAAAAGATGGTCAAGGATGCCGAGGCTCATGCTACCGAGGATAAGAAACGCCGGGAGTTAGCTGACGCCCGCAATCACGCTGATGCCCTCATTCACACCACCGAGCGGACCATCAAAGACGCCGGTGACAAGGTTGTCGCCGCCGATAGGGCTGTGGCCGAGAAGGCCATAACAGACCTGCGCGGGGTGATGGACGGGAGCGATACCGCTGCCATTAAGGCTAAGACTGAGGCGTTGGCGCAGGTTTCGATGAAGCTTGGCGAGGCGATGTATAAGGCTGGCGCTGGCGGTGAGCAGGATGGCCCTGTGGGGGGTGGCCATGGCGGCCATGGTGGCAAGGGCGATGGCGTGGTCGATGCCGATTTCGAGGAGGTCGACGACCACAAGAAAAAGTCGACCTAACCGCGATCTTCCCTCCCCTCTCCCGCAGCTGTGGGGGAGGGGTTTTGGCTGGCTGTGACCGCGCTGGAATGATTTATGGCGAAAATTGACTATTACGAGTTGCTCGGCTGTCCTAAGACGGCCAGTGCCGATGAGTTGAAAAAGGCTTATCGCAAGCTGGCTATGCAGTACCACCCTGACCGCAATTCGGGGAACAAGACGGCTGAGCACAAGTTTAAGGAAATTAACGAGGCCTACGACGTTCTGCGCGACGAGCAGAAGCGGGCAGCCTATGATCGCTTCGGACATGCTGCCTTCGAGGGTGGTAGTCGGCCCAGTAGCGGTGGCGGTGGTGGTGGATTCGATTTTGGTACCGGCGTCGGGGGCTTTGCCGACATCTTCGACGAGATGTTCGGCGAGTTCATGGGCGGTCGGCGCGAGGGAGCGAGCAACGGTCGAGGCGGTGACCTGCGCTACAACCTGGAAATTACACTCGAGGATGCCTTCAAAGGCAGCCAGACCACGGTGCGGGTTCCTACCTCCGTGACCTGCGAAAGTTGCAAGGGCGCTGGTGCCGAGGGTGGTCAGGCGCCAATTGTCTGCCCAGGATGTCGCGGTAACGGCAAGGTTCGAGCCCAACAGGGCTTTTTCACCATTGAACGGACCTGCCCGACTTGCCAAGGTGCCGGCCGGGTTATCAAGGAGCCGTGCCGGGCTTGCGGCGGGGCCGGTCGGGTGCGGCGCGAAAAGACGCTCCAGGTCAGCATTCCGGCGGGAGTTGAGGACGGCACTCGTATTCGCGTCACGGGGGAGGGCGAGGCTGGCTTGCGTGGCGGACAGCCCGGTGATCTTTACATTTTTCTTGCCCTTGCCCCCCACCGCTTCTTCCAGCGTGATGCCGCCAACATTCATTGCCGGGTGCCGCTGCCAATGACCACGGCGGCCCTGGGCGGCACCATTGAGGTTCCGACCATTGATGGAGGTCGGGCCAAGGTCACGGTTCCGCCGGGGACTCAGACCGGCCAGCAGTTTCGTCTTAAGGGACGTGGGATGTCGATTTTGCGGAGTCCGGTCTGCGGCGACATGTTCATTCAGGCCATGGTTGAAACTCCGGTTAATTTGAACAAGCGCCAGCAGGAACTCCTGCGCGAATTCGACAAGGTTGGGGTCAAGGAGTCCACCCATCCCGAGTCGGAAGGGTTCTTTGCAAAGGTTCGGGAGTTGTGGGAGGACTTGAAGGATTAGGGCTGGTCTTCGCGGGGGGCCGATTCCTGTTGGCGTGTCCACATCGCGGCATAGACGCCACCGCGCTGGAGCAGGTCGTCATGGCCGCCGCGCTCCACGATCTCGCCGCCGGCTAACACGATGATCTCGTCAGCATGGATTATCGTGGACAGGCGGTGCGCGATGATCAGAGTGGTGCGGCCGCGGCTCATCTCGCGCAGGTTGAGCTGGATTTCCCGCTCCGTGTGGGTGTCAAGGGCGCTGGTTGCCTCGTCGAACAGCAGGATGGCGGGGTTCTTGAGGATGGTGCGGGCGATGGCCACCCGCTGCTTCTCGCCGCCTGATAGTTTCAAGCCGCGCTCGCCGACCATCGTCTGGTAGCCGTCGGGAAGGCTGGTGACGAAGTCGTGGATATGGGCCAGTCGGGCCGCCTGTTCGATCTCGTCGCGGCTGGCCTTGGGCCGTCCGTAGCCGATGTTGTAGTAGATGCTGTCGTTGAACAGCACCGTGTCTTGGGGCACGATGCCGATGGCCGCCCGTACCGAGTCTTGGGTGACTGTGCAAATATCCTGGCCATCAATGAGGATGTGGCCGGCGCTAGCGTCATAGAAGCGGAACAGTAATCGGCTGATGGTAGATTTGCCGGCACCGGTCGGGCCGACGATGGCAACAGTGTGACCGGCCGCTACTTCTAACGACAAATCCTTGAGGATCGGCCGGCGTGGGTCGTAGGCGAAGGTTACGCCGTCGAAGCTGATGGCACCGCCGGAGACCACGAGGGGGCGGGCATCGGGCCGGTCCTCGACCTCGTGACTAACGGCGAGGAGTTGAAATATCTTTTCAATGTCGACCAGCGCCTGTTTGACCTCACGATAGACAAAGCCAAAGAAGTTGAGCGGTTGGTAAAGCTGGAGCAGATAGGTGTTTACTAGCACGAAGTCGCCCAGTGTCATGCTGCCGTCGGCGATGCCGCGCCCGGCCAAGTACATTACCGCAGCAAGACCGCAGGCGATGATCAGTCCCTGGCCGGCGTTGAGCATGGCCAGCGAGGTCTGGCTCTTGACCGAAGCGTGCTCGTAAGATTGCAGCGCCTCGTCATAACGACTGGCCTCGTGGGCCTCGTTGCCGAAGTATTTGACCGTCTCGAAATTAAGCAGGCTGTCGATGGCGCGGGTGTTGGCGCGGTTGTCGGTTTCGTTCATCTGGCGTCGGAACTTGGTTCGCCATTCGGTCACAACCAGGGTATAGGCGATATAGCCGCCTACCGTCACCAACGTCACCGCCGCAAACCAGATGTCGAACAGTTGCCATAAGATGACCGTGACCAGCGTCAGTTCGAGCAGGGTCGGCAGGATATTGAAAAGCATGAAGCGCAGCAGTGTTTCGATGGCGCGGTTGCCTCGCTCGATTGAGCGACTGAGCCCACCGGTCTGGCGGTCCAGGTGAAAGCGCAGGCTGAGCGCGTGCAAGTGCCGGAACAGGCTTAAAGCCACCGCCCGCACCGCCCGCGCCCCGACTTTGGCGAAAAGGGCGTCGCGCAGTTCACCAAAACTTTGGGACAAAACCCGCGCCAGCCCATAGGCAAGTATTATGCCGACCGGAATGGCGATTGCTGCGTTTACGGTGCCGCCGCCGCCGGGAAGAGCGGTCGGGTGGGGGGTCAGCGCGTCGACCGCCAGCTTGTACAGCATCGGCACGATGGCATTGGCCAGCTTGGAGATAAACAAGCAGACCAGCGCCACCGTGACTCGCAGCCGCATCTCAAGATGGTCGCGCGGCCATAGATATGGCATCAGGCTGCGCAGGGTGCCGATGGTCGACATGGGTGCCTGGGGGTCGTCGGGCTGCGCGGAAAAGCGATGCTTCATGGCGTTTCTGAATAAAAGGGGCACGAGGAGTTTGCTGGAGGAACCTACTCCATTGCGTTCCCGCAAGCGACAGCCAAGCGATACAGCCAAGCGGTACAGCCATGCGCATTACCGCCCCGTGCGTCCCACGGAATTTGCCAGCTTACCGCTTGTCCAAAGCAGTGCGGACCTGCTAGACTTCGACAGTGAATAGTTCTTCGCTGAAAGCTGTGGTGAGATGTCATGAATACCGTACGCAAGCGGACTGACAAAACCAATAATCGCGCGGGCCTCCGGGCGGTGGGTGGATGCGGGTTCAATGCTCACGGCTTGATTCCGAAGTTCGGACTGAAGATAGCGGCCAAGACGAGGCCGGTAGCGATCGTTTCAACCGAGGCCGCTGAAGCCCTGGCCCGTGTCGTTGCGGCTGCTAACTTGGCGGAACGTGGTCTGATTGCCGTCACGTCGACCAAGGATATGAGCGCGGATGAATTTCGTAATCTGGTCAAAGCGAGCGCGTTAGTTGAATAATGGGACCGCGCCAGTTCCCATGACCGCCGGCCCAATTAGTTAAAACGGCCACCTCCTCGTTGTCGGCATTATCGACAATGCTTTTGGTCATCGCCCGTTGGTCTGGGTTATTTGGCAGCCCTGGCCCCTTTCCTTCAACAGCTCGCACAGTGCCCGGGCAGCCGCCTCATTGAGCGGACCGGCTTGGATGCTATACAAGGCCCGACTATACTCGATCTGGCGGATATCGCTAGTCAAGATTTCCCCTGCTGGCTAAGACAAGGTCGTCTTGGGTTGGGTCGCCATGTATGCGGTCGAATGATGCTGGTGCTGATGGGAGTGTGACGCATGATGGTAATTTTGTGGGCCGTTGTTCTTGTAATCGGACTGGCCTCTTTGGTGCCGGGAAATTGTGCGGAGCAATCATTCCCTGTCCCACAATTTTCAACCCATACTCAGCCGACGGTATTTCAGCCCCCGAATGCGGATTGTCCGCAATGTGGGCTGCGGCAGGAGGTGCTGAATTTCAATCGGGGGAGTGAGCAGGACCCGCGGGAGCTGGTGCAGCCAGGGCAAAAAAACACCCCCTATGGGGCCATTGGGCATATTTTAGATAATGATCGTATGACAATGGGTACGGGTTTTCTGGTTGGGCGTTGCACGGTTTTGACCAATATTCATGTTCTTAATGATGCATTTACAAAAGAAGTGACTCATCAGAGTAAGTTCCGTTTTGCCATTCAAACCAAAAATTTTTCCAAAGATGAAACTCCCGATCCAAAATATATTTATGCCAATGAGGCCACTCCCTCCGAATGGGGGAGCGGGGGGCCGCGGGATGATTGGGCGGTCTTGCGCTTGACTCCTAATTCCAAAGGGAAATGTCTGGGGGATTATTTGGGGTGGATCCCCATTGATGAAACCTTCCTTCGGCCGGTGGCTTATTTAAAAAAACTTTTAGCCATGGGACATCAATTTGAACTGGCGGGGTTCCCTGTTTTTGCTAAAGGGAAGGCGATGATGACCCACCGTAATTGTGCCTTTGCCAATGTGGAGACTGATGATGATTACCCTGTTTACCGTCATTTTTGCTCGACCAATCATGGGAATTCAGGTTCCCCCATCTGGTACTGTGAAAAACCCAATCAGAACTGCCACGTGGTGGCCATTCACTCGTCATCTGATAGGGCGGCGAGTTGGCCAGGGGTGGATAACATAACGCTGGTATTAAGGGAAGATTTTGAAAATGTGGCGGAAATTTCCAACTACGCCACCCCGTTGCGTGCTTTTCGATGTGCTGTTGCAAGAGCCTTGGCAAAGGGGTATTGACGTATTGACCTATTGATTCATTGATTACGAATCACTCCTCCCTAAGCCTTAAGTTTTTGGGGGGAAATCACGATAAGCTCACGATAAGCTTATGGCGCATATTTAACAATCCACGCTCGCCACAGGCAGCGTAGAACGTGAAATAGCCAATGATGGCGAGCCAAGCTATAGGACCGATGGTCCGGCTAGCGACCACGCGCAAGGCCCTGCCAATTTGGTATGTAATGGTCATAGGCCACCGACGACGAGAAGGAACGTTAGTTAATTATTAGTAAATAGTTGACCGCCTCCCGTCAACGAGATATTTAGCCGCAGCGTCAAAATTTACCGGGTTAAAGCCCCAGCTTTGCATTGGTATGAGGAGCAATTTTCCATGGATGTGTTGGCAAATTTCCTCGAAGATCCGGTGCCGACCCTTGTTCTTGTGACGGTGCTGGTGCTGGTCCATGAGGCTGGATTTTATCTGGCGGCCCGATGGTTTGGACTACGATTGGAAACGGCCTCGTTTGGCCTTGGTCCGATAGCATTCCAAGGTGTTCGCTGGAGGCTTCGCCTGCTGCCGGTCGCCGGATTTGTGAAGATGGCCGGGATATCGCGTCTCTATTCTGTTAGTAGTGGGCAAACACAAGCGTTGTCTGCGTGGAGACTGGCCGTGATCTTTATGGCTGGACCAATGGCGAATTTTTTCTTCGCCGTGCTGCTATTGGCCTCCTTGTTTACCACCCACGGCCATCTCACAGTGCTCGCCAAAGTCGGCTCGATACAACCCGGCAGTGCCGCTGAAACCGCTGGGATGGAAACAGGGGACGTCATTGTTGAGGTTGACGGCAGGTCAACTTCCACATTCGACGATGTCAGGGCGATCATAAATCAGGCTCCGGGGCGATCGCTCACGGTGGTGGTCGAAAGGATCGGCGGGAAACACACGCTGACCGTGGTTCCCAGTGTCGTCACAGTCACCGACCGTTCTGGTGCTACCCGGACGACGGGCTCGCTGGGGATTGGTAAGCCTGATCCGGTCTTTCGGCTTCTCAATCCTGTTTCCGCAGTTGTGACCGCTGTGGAGGAGACTGGAGGGTTGATTTCCGGGGTTCTGAATGCGGTTGGGCGTGTTTTTATTAGTACAGTTGCCGCCGACCCATTGGGTGGGCCATTGGGTGGGCCGTTACGGTTGCAGCATGCCCCGGACCCGCCGCAACAAGACGAGTTTATGCTCCTGGTGTGGACGATCGCCGTATACTCGGTCATGATCGCGCTTATTGCCCTGATCCCCGTACCGCCACTCGACGGTTGGAATCTGTTGTGTTGTGCGGTTGCGGTGGTTCGACGGGGCCGCCGCTGACGCGAGCGGGTCTCTCTCATCGTTAGCTGTCCGAAAATCGGGGACCAGCTCAGGGGCTGGGGGCGGCGGCGGCGATCAGCGGCCCCGGAGGAAGCCGGGTGCTGACGGCGAAAAGTGCTTCCCTATGGCGTTCGTCCCCGGTCCATTCCCAGCGCATGGTCGACA
>JBAXKX010000018.1:0-20834 GCA_037135115.1 Rhodospirillaceae bacterium | reverse complement strand
ATCCGGTCCGGTTACGCGCACGGCGGTTACTGAGACGACATTTCCCGTCGGGTCCGATTTCTTAATGCTGACCGTGCGTCCGACAGCGTGTGAGGCGCTGGGGTCGGGCAGGCGAACCTCGACGGCGCCGCTATAACCGCTGACGACGTAGAGTTCCTGGTTGAGGTCGGGCAGGAACAAGCCCGGTGTCTCACGATAAAAGGTGTTGCCCGGCAGGCGGTTGCCGCCAGTTATCCACCAGTTCGCGCCATTCGATATTACTGTTATGAAATCATAACGGTTTCCCAGTGCGACGCTGCGACCATCGGGACCGGGGCCGCCGCCAGCTTCTGTGACGGTGACGGGAAAGGCGGTGGCATCGGTTTTTTTGATGGTCACGGCACAACCGGCGGCGTTGCAGGCTGCGGGCAGTCGGGCTTCGACGGCGCCGTTGAAGGCGCTGATCAGTTGGGTGGAACAGGCGGTATCGATAAGGAAAACCTCGGGCCCCGTCGAGTCGTGAAAGCGCGTGGCAAATTGCAGTGACTCGACGACAAGTTCGCTAACTCGCGTTCTTTTCAGCCGGTTCTTGTCCGGATAGCCAGCATTGACGGCAGAGTAGGCACCGTCGCACAAATCATAGATAGCCGGGCCGGCGCTGGCCGATAGCAGGTTGATGATCGAGTTTTCGCAAGATCCGGCATCAAGCTGGATGTTGGGAACGCCGCCAAGTGATTCGCAATAGAGGTTGACCACTATGTTGGTGTTGGCATTGGCGCCAAATCGGAAACAGGCCAGAGCGTCCGGCCAGACATTCGCCTCGCAATCGACGAAGGCGTTGTTGAAGCGGCCATGCTCAACGAAAAAGCCGCAGCCGCTCAGTTCTTCGCCCAGCGAATAGACCCGGACGCCGAGAAATTTGTTGGCGTTGGGGGTGTCACCGTTGCCGCTTTTGGTCAGCCAGACTCCATGCTGGGCTGGTTTGGCAATCAGGGTCCGGGTGATAGTATTCCAGTAGCAAGGCCAGTCGGTACGGCTGCCCCCGTCAAGGACGATGCCGCAGGTCGGCTGCCATAGGGTGAGGTCGGCCAAGGTGTTTTGCACGCAAGGCCCGGTCAGGCCGCTCATTCGCACTCCGGCCAAACCGTTTTCAAGGCGAAGTGATGCCAAGTAAGCGTAGCCGTTGGGCAGCTGGATCAAATCGAAACTGTGGTTGCTGCCTTGAATGATCGACGCTTGACCCGCCCCGAACAGGCTCTGGCCGAAACCTACGGATAGAGTAGCGCTGATTACATAGGTACCCTCGGGCACGAACACCGCTTGGTGAGCGGTCAGGGCTGCTTGAATAGCCAGGGTGTCGTTTGTAACTCCGTCGCCAGCGGCGCCGAAATCCTTGACCGAAACCAGATCGGCAAGTTTGTCGCGGATCGGTCGCGGCGTGGCTCCGGCTCCGGGCGGGATGAAGGTTGAGAGGGCTGCGGCATCGACCGGGGCGGTCACCGTCGGGTTTCCGCCACCGTCGAACGATAATAGATGGTTGGCCCGAACCGCGCGGGCCGGCAATTCGGCACTAGCCGGCAGGTCGGTACCGGCATAATGGATCATTAAAGATTGATCTGCGGCAATTTGTTGCAGACAGGCGGTGAGTACGTCCAATTCAGTGTTAAGGGATCGCGCTGAGAGCGGCCCGCTTTCCATGAAGTCAGTTACCCTTTCCACTGGCACACGCCGGCTCAGGGTCACAACGCCGCCGGCGGTTGGTGGCGTGGCGAAGGTGACGGTGCCGCCAGAGGAAGAACCGCTACCACTGACGGTGTAACCGGTCTGCTGTAAGGCAGCGCCGATAAAGACCGTGAGGTCTTCCGCTGCGAAGATGGGGAAGGCATAGTAGAAGGCGGTTTGGCTGCCGTTGGCATTGTACTGGACGCGCGGAATGCCCCGCGCCACCTTGAGGTGATCGGTCATGGTCGGACTTTCATAAAATAGCGGAGTGTTTAACCGAAGTAACCTAGCTGAAGTAGCTTAGCCATTGAAGTCGTTGGCGATCGGCTAGTTGGCTTTGTTCGAGAAGGTTGCGCTGGCGCGTCGCGCTGGCTTGCTGGGTCAGCGCCTGAAGCCGCAGCGTGGTCGCCTCGCTAGCTGCCTGCCGCTTTTGGTCGGAGGCGCCGACCTGCCCGAGCAGATTGGCTGCGCCCGAGCCATCGGTGGGGTCGATGCCCTGGGCGGCTAGTCCAACCGTGGTTCGTCCCAGCGAGGTCCGCAAGGCTGATCGTCTCTCCTGTTCGGTGTCGTTAGCGGAAAGCATCGTTTGATCCATCCGGTTTCGAATGGCATCGTCTTCAATGGCGGTATCCGTGGCCTGTCGGTCGAAAAGCTGCTGCGTTTGCGACTCGTAGCCCGCCCGCATTGTTTCTGCGGCCCGCTGTTGGCGCTCAGCGGCTAGGCGCTGGCGCTCAGTGGCCAAGCGCTGGCGCTCGTTTTGGGATTCCTGCTCGCTGACGCGGCTGTTAGTCGCAGCCGATTGCCGCCATTGCTCGGATTGAATTTTGGCTGCTAGCTTGTCTTGATCGAGTTGTTGCTTGGCGGCGTTGTTCTGGGCTTGTTGGTCGAGTGATTGCTCGCGGTTGAGGTAGCCGGTGACGGTGGAAAATACCGGCATGGCCACGGAGGCGACGGATGCTATTGCGGACATTACTCGCTCACCTTTAATTGGGTGGAAGCAGACAACAGGGTGAAGGGCAGCGGCACATCTTGCTCAATGCGCCATGCCGCCTTGGTCAGGTCACGCAGCCAGCCCAGGGCGCGTAGGCTGCGGTCGCCGCTGATCAGTGGCGGGGGGGTGTCGGCCAGCGGTCCAGGACCAAAGCGGTGCATCGGCAGGTCGAATGGCCCTCTTCCGATATCGACGCGGACGGCTGCTGTTTCATGCAGACGGAACGACACTTGGACTAGTCGTAACGGCGTGCCCACCCCCATGTTCAGTCCGAGTACGTTGGGCGGCAGCGGTTCGATGATGTGGGTGTAGGGTAGGCCCGCCATCAGGTGGCTGGCCGGACTATCGAGATGGATGTGTCCAGCCAGTACGGTGGCGTTTGCTCGTACAATGCCATCGGCGACTACCGCGATCGAGCGGCCCTCGAGATGGTCAAGTCCGCCCCAACTCACGGTCGGGTTAACACTGTCACCGATTAGCGCCGCATCGAGGTTGAGGCTGTCGTCAAAGCGCTCGATGGTCCAATTGGTGCCGCGTTTGACCATGACAAAGACGTTATCGCCGACCACGGCCACCGATTGCACCGGGCCATCGGTGGCTATGCTGGTCCAGGCGCTGACCGACTCGGCGCGGTATACCGTTAAAACCGCCATCGAGCCGTTGGTCATTACCGCGAATAACAGGCGGCGCTTTGCGTCATAATCCTGGTCGCGTGGGTCGTTGATTAGGTGGCGGGCCAGCAATGTGAGGTCGTTGGCCTCGTAGGCTTGTTCCATAAGGGTGTAGAGGAACTCGCGGATCGACTTGCCGTTGCGCGACGCGAACAGGGTTGCGCCGTCAACGTTGCGCGGAGGTACTGTGCGATCGATTGGGGAACCGACCCGGGTCTGACGGTAAAGTTGGATGTTGGTAGGGGTTAATGGCACTCCGTCGACCATCCACTCGGCACCTGAGGTAAATACCTGGAGGTGTCGTCCGGAAAACACGGCGCGGATGGCGTTGACTTGGTCGGACATGATGCCGAACTCGATGCCTTCCTCGTCAAGGCCGGTGCCGAGGTCGAAATTCCACAAATCCGCCGAATGCGACATCCACAGCCGGTTTGGTAGGTCACGAGAGCCGCCGATAACTAGGCGGAATTGGTGAAAACATGACGAGACCGGCCAGCCGCGTACCGCCGAGAATGCCTGTTCGTCCCAGTTCACGGTTGCGCCAGTTCCTGATAGTGTTTCCTTGCAAGTCGCGGTGATTTGCGTCGTCGAGGTGACGGCGGTGACTAGAATCTGTTTACCGCCAATGCGAAAGCGTACGGCGTTATGGCTCTGGACAAAGACCGCAGCAGAGGCGGTAACAGTGATTTGACCGCTGGTGCTGGACGGGGTCAACGTTGTTGTGATATCGCCGAAGCGGTAGAAGGGTTGGCGAATCAGCTCGCCCTCTTTGAAAAAGCTCCACTCGGTTAGGGTCCAACTGGTGGGGCCGGTGCGGGTCAGCTTGCGCGGTGCTACGTCGGGATGGCAGATCAGCAAGGTGTCGGCACTTTGGGTCCAGGTGATACTGGTTAGCTGGGCCGCTGTCCACGGTGTCGCCACCGATGCAATCGACACGTCGTCCTCGTATATGTCGATCCAGTAATTGGTGAATACCAGCAGGTAGGTCTGCTCGACATTGAATTCAAAGGCGACCAGCCGGCCGATACCCCGCGCGGTGCCGACATAGGACAGACCGGCCCGGCGGGCGACGCCGCCGGTCGGATCAATGAAGACATTGCACAGGGTGAGTGCGCCGTTATCATAGGCTTTGAGGTCGCCACGGCCGAGTAAATCGCGTGAGATTTCACCGCCGGTGAAGTTGGTTTTGTCCTGGCGAACGAGTGGCATTAGTTTCGAGCCTCAATCAGGGAGAAATGTTCAAAGCCGATTCTGGTGTCTTGCTGGCCGTCGATTTGGCGGGCGCGGCGAAATTCCTGGTCGGCCAACTGGTTCAAGAATGCCGCTCTGCTTGCGTTTTCGGTGAGCGGCAGGCAGAACTCGGCGGCCAAACGGGCGACTAGCGATTGTGCGAAAAAGATCGGGAATTCTTCCTCCGGCGGCCGGAAGACGTAGGTCAGCACCACCGCTTCGCTGCTGGCCTGGATTGTCTGACGCGATATCCGGTATTCCAATCCTCTCCCACGACTAGGACCGCCCACGGACAGCGCCCGTAGAAAGTCGGTGGGTAACTGGAATGAGTAGTCGTAGTCTGCAACCGGCTTATCAATAAGACGCGGCAAGGTTGCTTGGTTTGTGGCAAAGTTCCATGGATTGGCTGCCAATAATCCATCGCGGGTTGGCTCATATAGGGCGGCTGCGGTTTCAGCTTCGGCGGTTCCATCCGCGAAGCTTCCGATCACCGTCGCCCCCAGTTTTACCAGTGCGCGGTTGCACAGGCTGATAGCGGTTAGAGCCATGGATTTTGTTCCTTAAGATGGATGGTTGAGGGCAGGCGGAAACGAAAAAAGCCGCCCCGAAGGGCGGCTTTTGGCGAAAGGTCCAAGCGCAAAGGCGAGGATGAGTCAGAAATTTTCAGACATATGGGGCGGGGTGGTTAGGTTTACCCAACCCGCCGACTCAACGCGGTATCCTGGGCGAGCTGGTCTATGCGACCATCCAGCCTCGCCACCTCCTTGACGACCAGACCTCCGATCATGGACTTGATTTGCCGCTGCTCTGCCTGAATGGCGGTTAGGCACTGGCCGTGTTCGGATTTCATCTGGCGCTGCTCCGCCTCAATGGAGGTTAGGCGCTGGCCGTGTTCGGATTTCATCTGGCGTTGTTCCACCTCGATGGTGGCCAAGCGCTGGCCGTGCTCGGATCTCATTTGGCGCTGCTCCGCCTCAATGGAGGTTAGGCGCTGGCCGTGTTCGGATCTCATCTGGCGCTGCTCCGCCTCAATGGAGGTTAGGCGCTGGCCGTGTTCGGATCTCATCTGGCGCTGCTCCGCCTCAATGGAGGTTAGGCGCTGGCCGTGACCTGACTTGATCTCTTCGACCGTCTTGAGCACCTGAAGGAGCAGAGACTTAATTTCGTCGTCAGGCATGGGGTCATCTCGTCCTGATCAAGGTTGAAATGCGAAGGCTGGTTATTCTTTCTTGTGCCCTCTGGTTCCGCTATCGATCAAGGCCTTGATGATCGCGAACGTAGGTATGCCGATGAATGCCGCAGATAACTCCCAGGGGGCGCCTAGGGGGATGCTTGCCAGAGCACACAGCATCGCGAGCGCGGAAAGCGCAGCCCCGAGTAACGGCCCGCGACGATTATCGTCGATCTCCGCAGCCAGAGCACGCTCCGCCAAGATCATTATACGATCTGCGCCATTCGGTATGATGTCATTATATTGGGCGACGATGGTAGGCGGAGGAAGTGGCGCCTGCCACACCTCGACGCGAGCGCGGCGAATGCTAAACTGACTGTGCTCAGAACCCTCAGCTGGTCCCAAGCACTGCTGCCCCTCTAACTTGTTGCTTGGCAGAGTGCCGTCACCATCCTCACCGCTAGTCATGTCGCCTTCCGGTTTCTCGGTCCAGGTCGCCCATAGCCGCCCACATATGTTTACCAACTCGAGCCCAGGCGTTCGCTATTCTGTCGTTAGCCCCTTGGTATATGGATTGTTGCGACGGCGGCTTATACAACATCACCGGCGCGGCCATACCCTGCCAGAACCCGTCCAAGAACGGCGACGAGGAATGTGTCCGCCGCAGTCCGAATTGGCTTCTCAACCGGCGCACAATGCGTCCCATAAGAACACTCCATGAGTTTGATTGTGACAACGCCTTAATTATAATTGACTAACGCTGAATTACCACTGAATAATCACCTCTCACGCCATTGGCCCACGTCATTAGCGACCAGCCAGGACCGAAAGTCCCGGCTGGCCGCTCTCCCGCTCCTCGCTTAGTCGGAGTTCGTTCCATTGAACTGTGTCATGTTGGCGACATCGACGACGCCGCCGCTGTTGGCAGCGATCACGAACATGCCGGAGGCGTTGGTGGACGCGGTATCGGTGTTGGCGAGCATCATGTCTCCGACTCGAACCATATCGTTGGCGCTGTTGAAGTAGCCGGAGGTGTCCACTGTGGCCGCCGTGTCGGCGGTGGTGTAGTGCCAGAGCGTGAAGCCGTTGGCGTAGGCCAGGACGCTGAGGTTTTTAGAATTATATGCCATGGGATAGATTCCTTGAAAAACGAGGGAGATCAGGTCTCGAGGCAGCGCAGGGTGACGACGCCGTTGCTGTCGATTAGTGCGGCGCCCTGGCTCATCATGTTGTTGACGAAGTGGGCGGCGCGGTCGCCGTGCCAGGTGATGTCGGACTTCACGTCCGAGCCTGAGGCGTGGCCGATCGCTGTTTTGTGATACCAATGACAGTGGCGGATGCTGCTGGCCTTGATTAGGCCCGAGTGAGGCTGCCACAAGGTGCCGAGCCAGCGCTTGGCCTGGGTTCCGCGCCAGGGCAATTCGTCGGGGCCGACATAATCGGCATCGGCGAACTCGGGGATGCCGAGCAACTGACTCCACTGCTTCCACCCGATGATGGCGAAACGCTGGCCATCGTCGGGGACATCTGCGGCACCTAGCAGCTCGAAGGCGGCAAGTACCTTGGCCTTGGTTAAGCCGTCCGAGCCATCAAGGGCATAGTTGGTGTTTTGGTCGAGTGCCGTGATGATCAAGTCATCGGTCTTGCGGCCCAGGGCATAGGCCCCGGCGTTGGCGACGACCGAGCGCTCGTCAATGTTGGTCTTAAGCTCGTCGAACTGGTCTACCCAATCGCCGGCATAGTAGTCGGCCAGCGTACACTCAATCGGGGTGTGGTCGATGTTCATTACCGGCACGGCGCCGTGGCGGGCCTTGGTGCTGGCCGTGCCTTTGCCGACCTTTTGGAACACGGTTGAGGCGCCGATGACGTTGTTCTTGGAACGAACGGTGGCGCGCAGCTTCGAACCCATGCGCTGGTAGGCGTCATGTACTTCGCGTTCGAACTGCTTGGTAAAGGCGTTGACTACGGAGGTAGACATGGTGGGGAAACCCTTCGCTTTTGGTTGACGATGTTTTGATTTCGGCAAAGCGCGAGGTTCGCCTACGGTTGTCGGTCGTCGGGTATACGATTGTAGGAAAATCGTCCTGGTCCGGCCGAGGGCGGTCGCAAAAAAAGCGGGTAATTCGGACCGGGCGCAAGCAGTGCAGCACCCGGTTGTCCGATCGGCCCGCCAAACCCGCCATAAGGCGAGGTGTATCAGGGGGTAAGGTAGAGAGGCGACAACGCCGGCCTAAGTCCGTCTCGGACACAGCTCGGGCGTTGATGAATTTAACTTAGGACGATGATCCTACAAAGTCAAGCACTATTCGTCACCGCCACGAGAAAAGCCTTTGCTCGATTTTTTGGCCCGAGGCATATTATAATTCGAGGCATATAATGTATCGGTGGCCTTCAGGAATTAACGGGTGCGGTATGGGCCATATCTGGCCATAGCTGGCCATAGCTGGAGCATAGTTTTATGGATTTCGAGACATATACCGAACGCTCGCGCGGCTTCATCCAGGCGGCGCAGGGGCTAGCACAGCGGCAGGGGCACCAGCAGTTGGTGCCGTTGCACCTTATGAAGGTCCTGTTGGACGACAAGGAGGGGCTGGCGGCAGACCTGATCAGGGCTGCGGGCGGCGATCCGGTCGCGGCGCTGACCGGGTGCGATGGTGAGCTGGCGCGGCTGCCCAAGGTCGAGGGTTCAGGCGCGGGCCAGGTCTTTATCGGCTCCGAACTGGTGCGGCTGTTCGAACAGGCGGAAAAGCTGGCCAAAAAGGCTGGTGACAGCTTTGTCACCGCCGAAACCCTGCTGTTGGCCTTGGCGCTGGCCCATGGAACGGCGGGGCAGCGGGTGCTGGCGGGAGCGGGGACGACGCCCATCGCCCTCAACCGCGCTATCACCGATTTGCGCAAGGGCCGCACCGCTGACAGCGCCAACGCTGAGAAGGGCTATGACGCCCTCAAGAAATATTCCCGCGACCTGACCCAGGCGGCGCGCGATGGCAAGCTTGATCCGGTGATCGGCCGTGATGAGGAGATTAGGCGCTGCATCCAGGTCCTGGCCCGGCGAACCAAGAACAATCCAGTCCTGATTGGCGAGCCCGGCGTAGGCAAGACCGCGATTGTCGAGGGGCTTGCCTTGCGTATCATCAATGGTGATGTCCCCGAGGGATTGAAGAAGAAAAGGCTGCTCTCGCTCGACCTTGGCGCCTTGGTTGCTGGAGCCAAGTTTCGAGGCGAGTTTGAGGAGCGGCTGAAGGCAGTGCTGCTGGAAATTCAGGTGGCGGCGGGCGAGATTATCGTTTTCATCGATGAACTGCATACCATTGTCGGGGCTGGCAAGGCCGAAGGGGCGATGGACGCCTCTAATATGCTGAAGCCGGCATTGGCTCGCGGCGAGCTTCATTGCTTGGGCGCAACGACTCTTGATGAGTTTCGCAAGCATATCGAAAAAGATGCGGCTTTGGCTCGGCGTTACCAGCCGGTGTTTGTGCCTGAACCGACCGTGCCCGATACAATATCGATTTTGCGTGGTCTTAAGGAGAAATATGAGCTGCATCACGGCGTCCGTATCACCGACGGCGCGATTGTTGCGGCTGCGACCTTGTCACATCGCTATATCACCGACCGTTTCTTGCCCGATAAGGCGATTGATCTGATCGATGAGGCGGCTTCACGCTTGCGGATGGTAGTAGATAGCAAGCCTGAGGAGATAGATGAGCTGGATCGTCGCATTATTCAGCTCAAGATTGAACGCGAAGCTCTTAAAAAGGAGAGCGATCCCGCATCGCGTGATCGGCTAGTCCGGCTGGAGACCGAACTTGTCGAACTGGAGCGCAAATCGGCCGAGCTAACAGATCGTTGGCAGTTAGAAAAGAACCATCTTGCAGGTGCCCATCGCACCAAGGAACAGCTGGATCAGGCCCGGTCGGCGCTTGAACAGGCCCAGCGCAATGGTGATTGGGCCAAGGCCGGCGAGTTGACCTATGGCGTAATTCCGGAACTGGAACGAAAATTGGCGTCGGTTGAGCTGGCTGCCGAAAACCGTATGCTTAACGAGGAGGTACGTGACGCCGATGTGGCGTCGGTGGTCAGCCGTTGGACTGGCATCCCGGTCGATAAGATGCTGGCGGGAGAGCGCGACAAGCTGCTGGCCATGGAGGAGCGGTTGACTCGGCGGGTGGTGGGGCAGGCTGGTGCTATTGCCGCAGTGGCCAATGCCGTGCGCCGGGCTCGTGCCGGGCTTCAGGACCCTCAGCGTCCGATCGGCTCGTTCATTTTCCTTGGGCCGACCGGCGTTGGTAAAACAGAATTGACCAAGGCGCTGGCTGAATTTCTATTTGATGATGACAATGCCCTGCTCCGACTCGACATGTCCGAGTACATGGAAAAGCACTCGGTTGCACGCATGATCGGGGCACCTCCGGGCTATGTCGGCTATGACGAGGGCGGGGCACTGACCGAGGCGGTACGGCGTCGGCCCTACCAAGTGGTGCTGTTCGACGAGATCGAGAAGGCACATAGTGATGTGTTCAATGTCTTGCTTCAGGTACTTGATGATGGCCGCCTCACCGACGGTCAGGGCCGGACCATTGATTTCCGCAATACCTTGATCATCATGACCTCGAATTTGGGTAGCGTTCAGCTGGCCGGTCAGACGGATGATCAGGATCAGGCGGAAGTGCGCGAGGAAGTTATGAAGGCTGTGCGTGCCGCTTTTCGCCCCGAGTTCCTTAACCGACTCGACGAAATTCTTTTATTTAACCGGCTTAGTCGCCATCATATGACCAGGATCGTCGAAATTCAGTTGGAGCGGTTGCGTACGATGCTGGCCGGACGTGAGATCACACTTGATCTTGACCGGACGGCTCTGGATTGGCTGGGAGATGCCGGATATGATCCGGTCTATGGTGCCCGTCCGCTCAAGCGGGTCATCCAGCGCGAGTTGCAAAATCCACTGGCGACCAGCATTCTGAGCGGAGTTATCAGCGACGGCCAAACGGTACGGGTCACTGCCGGCCCCGATGGTCTGATGATGCCCGCCATCACGCGCGCCGGTGCCTGATGCTAGTTTGTTTGATGCCAGCGTCTGATGCCAATCTGGGGAGACCGACATGCGTTTTAAGCGCGGTGGCGATCTGCTGTTCGCGTTGGGCTACTGCTCGGTGGCGGTGGTGCTGGGGCTATTGCTGTGGGTTATTCGACGTGAAACTGACCCTGTTGTAATCGTTCTGGCGGTGGTTCAGGTTGTGCTGGCTGGCGGTCTTGCTCACGAGGTCATGACCCGCCGGAGCAATGAGAGCAAGATTATGGAGCGCCTGGGGCGGATGCGTCAGTCCTACGCGGATCTGGCCGGGCTTATCCTTACTACGCGGGTGCCGCGTGCTGCTTGTGATGCGCCCGAACCGGCGCTTGATGGAGACGACGAACCGGCTGTTGTGGCACCCCGACCTTCGGTCAGGGCGGTCAGGGCGGTGCGGGCTGGAGTGTCTGAAGTCCGGCCGCCACCTTTGATTTTGTCACAAGAAGAGGCCGAGATTGCCGCGACCTTGCGTCGTGCCTTGGCTGAAAATCGTGTTGAAGTTTACCTCCAGCCAATCGTTCGCCTGTCGCATCGCAAGCACTGCGGCTATGAGTTGTTGTCGCGCATTCGTATGCCGGACGGCTCCTTACTCGAGCCCGACTTCTTTCACAAGGTGGCCGAGAGTGAGGCGTTACTGCCCGAAATGGATGTGCTGTTACTCAATCGGGTGGGCCAGATGATCCGTGAGACCGATCGCCATGGCCACGCCATTAATTTTTTCTGTAACATCTCGCCCTCAACCCTGACCGATCGCAGTTTTATGGCCGATTTTCTCGGGGCTGGTGGTGATCCTCATGGCTTGCGCGCCAAGCTGGTGTTTGAGATGACCCAGCGCGATCTTGAGGCCGAAATGGGCACGTCGATGGGGGTGGTTGCCGAGTTGGCCTTGGTTGGGTTTCGCTTTTCAATTGATAATGTCGATAACCTGGATATTGACCCTGCCGTTCTGGTCCGGAGCGAGGTCCGCTTTATCAAGCTTAACGCCGGTTTCCTTTCCGTACCCGAGCGGCGGCTCGAGATCGTCGAATTGTTGCGGCGGATTGGTGGGCAGCCGATCGAAGTTATCGCCGAGAGGATCGAGTGTGAGTCGCAGGTGGCAGAAGCATTGGAGCTAGGGATTGAGGTCGGGCAGGGCATCCTGTTTGGTGAGCCGCGACCGAGCCGTCGCCCGTCGTGACCGTCCGCTGGTCGTTTCCACCGGTCCTGCCCGGCATTTCCACCCTGATCGACCGTTACGACGGCTTTATCCTCGATCTGTGGGGAGTTCTCCACGATGGCGAGCGGCCCTATCCCGGGGTACTTGATTGCATGGAGCGACTTGTCGATGCTGGCAAGTTTTTGTGCCTGCTTTCCAATGCGCCGCGACGAATCGGACCGGTTCGCGATATCTTGGCTGGCATGGGCATCCTGCCTGCCCACTACCATCACTTGATGACCTCGGGCGAGGCGACTTTCGAGGCTTTGGCCGGGCGCTCCGACCCTTGGCATGCGGGGCTTGGGTGCGCCTGTCTCCACCTTGGCCCGGCACACGACCGTCAGATGTTCGATGGCTTGCTTGGTGTGGAACTTGTGGACGAATTGGACGAGGCCGCTTTTGTGGTCAATACCGGCCCTTCGAGCTACGATGAGACACCCCTTGATTATGGCCCGGTGCTGGAGGCCTGTGCCCGGCGCCGCTTCCCGATGGTCTGCGCCAATCCCGACCTTGAGGTGATGATCGGCAATCGCGTCGTCATTTGCGCCGGGACTTTGGCAAGGCGCTATCAGGAGTTGGGCGGCGAGGTTCGCTACCATGGTAAGCCCTATGCCCCGGTCTATCGGCGTTGTCTTGAATTGCTCGGCCTATCCGATCGAGGCCGTATCTTGGCGGTCGGTGATACCCCGCACACCGACGTTGCCGGCGCGGTGGCCGCCGGCATTGATGCCGCGTTGATCACGGGAGGCATTCTGTGTCGCGAACTGGGCACCCGTTGGGGCGATGCGCCGAATCACAACCGTCTTGCCGAAGTACTGGCGGCGGGGCCGCGTCCGGCTATGGTTCTGCCCCGGCTAGTGTGGTGAGCGGTAGCCGAAAAATCCCGGGAAACTTCTTGCCTCCTCCTCGGAACTGGCTATAGTGCCCCTAGTGTCCAATACGGTAGCGTGGCGTAAGGTGACGGGACGCTATGTTGGTTTGTGGGTGGGGCGATGACCTACTCTTAGTTATTTAAGGCTGGGACGATATTTCGTCTGGCGCGGGTTAGGTTTGTAGGTAAATGGACGGAACCGAACGAGTTGAACGGCTAATTACGCCTGTGGTTATGGCCATGGGGTATGATATTGTGCGCGTTCAGAGGTCGGGTGGCAGACGGCCCGTGCTTCAGGTCATGGCCGAGCGTAAAGATGGCGCTGCCATGACGGTTGATGATTGCGCGGAAGTAAGTCGGACGATTTCGGCCTTGCTTGATGTTGACGATTCTAAAATTGAACCCTACTACCTCGAGGTTAGTTCGCCGGGTATTGACCGGCCGTTGACTAGGCTTAGTGATTATGAAAGCTACGCTGGCTTTGAGGCTCGCATCGAAACGCGCGAGTTGGTGGGTGGGAGACGGCGGTTTCGTGGCATGCTCAAGGGTTTGGTCGGGGACGCAATTCGGTTGGAGGTTGAGGGGCAACTTGTCGAAATTCCCTTCGCAGGGATACTTCGGGCCAAACTGCTTTTGACTGATGAGCTTATCGCGTCAGGCCCCAGATCTTGTTAAACTTGCCAGTTTCGAATTAAGTCTATAGCTATAATGTAATCAACTAGTGTCCAGGGAAAGTTGAGTGATGGAACTGCTGCAAGTTGCCGATGCGGTAGCACGCGAGAAGAACATTGATCGAGACGAGGTTCTCGAGGCGATGGAGCTTGCGATCCAGAAGGCGGGGCGCTCCAAGTACGGACATGAGCATGACATTAGGGCGCGAATAGACCGCAAGACCGGGGCCATCCATCTTGCCCGTTATCTGCATGTGGTTGATAAGGTTGAGGATGAGCAGACTGAGCTGACTCTGCCTCAGGCCCTGCGGACAAAGCGCGACGCCAAAGTTGGCGATTTCTTGGTTGATGATCTACCGCCCATTGATTTTGGCCGCATTGCAGCTCAGACCGCCAAGCAGGTTATCGTTCAGCGCGTTCGCGATGCCGAGCGCAAGCGACAATTCAATGAATATAAAGACCGGGTTGGCGAGATCGTCAATGGATTGGTCAAGCGAGTCGAGTATGGTAATGTCACCGTCGATCTCGGTCGAGCCGAGGCGATTTTGCGGCGCGATGAACTTTTGCCGCGTGAGCACTATAAGAACGGTGATCGGGTAAGGGCCCTAATTCTCGATGTACGCGAGGAGCCACGCGGGCCACAGATTTTCTTGTCGCGCAGCCATCCTATTTTCATGGCTAAGCTGTTCATGCAGGAGGTGCCGGAAATCTATGACGGTATCATCGAGATCAAATCGGTGGCGCGCGATCCCGGCAGCCGGGCCAAGGTTGCGGTGCTTTCTAATGACAGTTCGATCGACCCGGTTGGTGCCTGTGTCGGTATGCGCGGCAATCGGGTTCAGGCCGTAGTTGGCGAGTTGCAGGGCGAGAAGATCGACATCATCCCCTGGTCGGGCGATGCAGCTACCTTTGTGGTCAATGCGCTGGCTCCGGCTGAGGTGGCAAAGGTTGTGCTCGACGAGGAGAATAAGCGGATTGAGGTGGTGGTGCCCGACGATCAGCTTAGCCTTGCGATTGGCCGGCGCGGTCAGAATGTGCGGCTCGCCTCGCAGCTCACCGGCTGGGATATCGATATTCTGACCGAGGCCGAGGAATCCGAGCGTAGGACCGAGGAGTTTCGTACCCGGTCCCAGCTCTTCGTTGATGCGCTTGATGTTGACGATGTCATTGCGCACCTGCTGGTGGCCGAGGGCTTCACTTCGTTGGAGGAGGTAGCCTACATCAATAGCGAGGACTTGGCCGAGATCGAGGGCTTCGATATTGACGTTGCCGACGAGATCAAGGAACGTGCGCGCAACTGGCTTGGCAACCAGGAGTTCATCTATACTGAGCGCCGTCAGGCGATGGGCGTCGAGGACGCAGTTGCCGATTTGACCGGACTGGCCCCGGTCCTGCTGGTAAAGCTTGGCGAGAATGGGGTAAAGACCCTTGACGATTTGGGCGATCTGGCCGCTGATGAACTGATCGATTTGCTGGGCCGGGCTGGCCCTTCTAAAACCGAGGCCAATGCCATTATCATGGCGGCGCGAGCCCATTGGTTTGTTGAGGGTGCCGGTGGCCCGCCATCATCGGGAGGACGCGCGCCCGGCAGCGTGTCGTGAGCCGGTGTCATGTTGGTTGGGTATGTTTAGTTGAGGCACCCGGGGTAATACCGGGAGGAAATGGGGTTGGGGCGCTAGGATGGATGGTGGAATGGGGCCGATTACGAATGACGCCGACCCGCTTGACGGGACAGCGGAGGAGTTGCGCTCGCCGCGCGACCCGCTGAGGAGGTGTATCGTGACCGGTACGGTTCAGCCCAAAATTGGTATGATTAGGTTCGTAGTCGGGCCGAATGACGACTTGGTCCCTGATATCCTGGGCACTTTGCCCGGTAGAGGCATGTGGCTTACCGCTGATCGTGCGGTCATGGAGCGGGCGTTGGCGCGCAAGGTATTTGCTAAGGCGGCTCGACGTCCTGTTCGTGCCTCATCAGATTTGGTTGATCGAGTCGTTGCACTTTTGGAACGCCACTGTCTGGATTTGATTGGCTTGGCCCGGCGGGCTGGCCAAGCGCTGGCCGGATTTGAGAAGGTTGCCGAAGCGCTTCGCGCTGGTCGGGTTTGTCGGACCGGGGTGCCTGGGCTGCTGTTGGCGGCCAGTGACGGTGCCGCTGATGGTCGCTCCAAATTGCGGGCGCTGTCCGGTGGGTTGCCTATTATTGAGGAATTTCAGTCGGCGGCGCTGGCGGCGGCGCTCGGCCGTGAACATGCCGTACATGCCCTGCTCGCGCGGGGCACGCTCACAGACCGCCTGAGGGTTGATGCTAATCGGCTTGCCAGTCTCAGGGGCGAGCTTAGGATACTTCCCGCCGGGCGTCCGCCCGCCGGCCAACCGATCAACGACGGACCAGTCGGACAGCAATGACTGAAAGCAACGACCAGGATCGCAAGAAAGAAGTGTTGCACCTTCAACCCAGCAAGGGGAAACTCGAGCTGAAGAAGACGGTCGACGCTGGCTCGGTACGACAAAGCTTTTCTCATGGACGCTCCAAGACCGTAACCGTCGAGGTTAAACGCAAGCGTACCATTGAAAAGGGGGCCGCCCCTGGCATTGCCGACGGTGGTGCTGCTGCACGTCGGGCGGCCGAGGGGCTGCCGACCAAGGGTGCTGCGGGACGAGGCACGCGAGGCGGCGGAGCTGTGCGCCAGTTGACCAAGGAGGAACGCGAGGTTCGTGCGCGCGCCCTGCGCAGCCTCCTCGCGGCTGACGAGGCGCGACGCCTGACTGTGGCAGAAGAAGAGCTGCTGGCGGTGGAGGATTACGACGAAAGCGCCGATCTGGAATTCGGTGATCTTAACGTCGAACCGCCACCAGAGCCGACCGACCCCGAGTCGCTGCGCCAACGCGAAATTGAGGAGATGCGGCGCATCCAGGTGCAGGAGCAGGCCGCCGCCGCCGATGCCGAACGCCTGCGTCAGGAGGAGGAGGCTAAGAAGCGCGAAGTCGATTTGACGAAGCGCAAGCCAGACGACAAGAAATCTGAGGAGGCCGTGCGCAAGCCGCGTGTCGGTGTTGCCCCAGCTCCGGCGGTTGAAGCCGTCAAGGCTCCGCCCGTTGTGGCCAAGCCGGGAACCGACGAGGAGGAGGAGGACCGCCGGGCCCGTAAGGCCGGGGCCAAGACCGCCGTTGTGGCTAAGCCGGTGGCGTCTCCACGCAAGAGTGCCGATCGCAGGCGCAGTGGCAAAATCACCGTAACTCAGGCGCTGAATGTCGATGAGGCTGAGCGCACGCGGAGCATGGCTGCCCTGAGGCGGGCTCGTGAGCGTGAGAGACAACGCCTCAGTGCGCGCCAGGAAACGGTCAAAGTCACCCGAGAGGTGGTGTTGCCTGAGGTGATCACGGTGCAGGAATTGGCCAATCGTATGGCCGAGCGCGGCGCCGATGTGATCAAGTCGCTGATGCGGATGGGCGTGATGGCGACCATCACCCAGACCATCGATGCCGACACCGCTGAGCTGGTGATTACCGAATTCGGTCACCGTTTGCGTCGTGTCTCCGACTCCGATGTTGAGGTCGGCTTGATGGGCGAGGTCGATCGCGAGGAGGACATGCGGCCACGGCCGCCCGTAGTCACCATCATGGGTCACGTCGATCATGGCAAGACTTCGTTGCTTGATGCGCTTCGCCACACCGACGTGGTGTCGAGCGAGGCGGGCGGCATCACCCAGCATATCGGTGCCTATCAGGTTGTATTGACCAATGGCGGGCGCATAACCTTCATTGATACTCCTGGCCACGCCGCCTTTACTGAGATGCGCGCTCGCGGTGCCAATGTAACTGACGTAGTGGTGCTGGTGGTGGCGGCAAATGACGGCATCATGCCCCAGACCGTTGAGGCGATTCAGCATGCCAAGGCGGCCAAGGTTCCGATGATCGTCGCTATTAACAAGATTGATTTACCCGATGCCCGGCCAGAGCGGGTGCGTCAGGAGCTGTTGCAGCACGGTTTGGTTGTCGAGGAACTGGGTGGCGATCTGCTCGCCGTCGAGGTTTCGGCCAAGGCCAAGCGCGGCTTGGAACGGCTGGAGGAAGCGATTCTGCTCCAGGCCGAAATTCTGGAGTTGCGCGCTAATCCAAATCGTCCGGCGGTCGGTGCCGTGATCGAGGCCAAGCTGGAGCGTGGCCGTGGATCGGTCGCCACAGTGCTGGTTCAGCGTGGAACGCTTCGGGTTGGCGATGTCTTTGTCGCTGGCTGCGAGTGGGGCCGGGTGAGGGCGCTGGTCAACGAACGCGGACAAAGTGTCAATGATGCCGGGCCGTCGGTGCCGGTTGAGGTCATCGGTCTTAACGGCACGCCGATGGCCGGTGATGAGTTCACCGTGCTTGAGAATGAGGCGCGAGCCCGAGAGATCGCCGAGTTCCGCCAGCGCAAGAAGCGTGAGGCCCAGGTCACAGCCACCGCGCGTGGCACGTTGGAGCAGATGTTCAGCCGCATCCAAGAGGGTGAGGCCAAGGAATTGCCGATCGTGCTCAAGGGTGATGTGCAGGGTTCGATCGAGGCTATCGTCGGAGCACTGGAAAAGCTGTGCGCCGATAATACCGAAGTAAAGGTTCGGGTACTGTCGTCTGGTGTCGGTGCGATCAACGAGTCCGACGTGACCCTGGCTAACGCCTCGAAGGCGCTGGTCATTGGATTCAATGTGCGCGCCAATCCCCAGGCTCGCGATATGGCCCGGCGTGACGGCATTGAGATTCGCTACTATTCAGTGATATACAATGTCATTGATGATGTCAGGGCGGCGCTGGTTGGCCTGTTGTCACCGACGTTGCGCGAGCGCTTCCTAGGCAATGCCGCGATCCTGGAGGTTTTCAATATCACCAAGGTCGGCAAGGTTGCTGGCTGTCGCGTTACCGAAGGTATTGTTAAGCGTGGTGCCGGTGTCCGCCTCTTGCGGGACAACGTGGTCATCCATACCGGCTCGCTCAAGACTCTCAAGCGCTTCAAGGATGAGGTCAAGGACGTGCGAGAGGGCTACGAGTGCGGCATGGCCTTCGAGAATTACGATAACATGCTGGCTGGGGACATTATCGAGGCCTTCGAAATAGAGGAAGTCGCCCGCGTCCTTTAATGTCATTTGGGTCCGGGTCTGGGGCCGGGTCCGGATCTGGGGCCATAGGCCCCAGAACCTGTTGAGATAGTTTCCGCGTGGCGTATTAGTACTTGTTGCCCTTGTGGTCGTGGTCGTGGTTAGGCCTTGTTTCGCCGGCACCAAGAACGCTAACGTCCACCGTCACCGCACCGGCCTTTTCGAAGGTCAGGGTCAGCGGGAAGTTCTTGTCCTTTGACAGCGGTTCCTTGATTCCGAGCAGCATGATGTGCAGGCCGCCGGGCGCCAAGTGAACCTTGGCACCGGGGGCGATGGCTATGGCGTCGACTTGCCGCATCTTCATCACCTCTCCATCCATGATGTGGGTGTGCAGTTCGACCTTGGCGGCGACCGAAGTCGTTGCCGAAATCAGCCGGTCGGCCTCCTTGCCCTCATTCTTTAACTCGACGAAGACTGCGCCATTTGGGGCGCCTTCGGCGGTGGCGCGGGACCAGGGGTGTTCGACCTCAATGGCACCGGCTTTGAAGTCGCTGGCTAGCACTGGCGTAGCCATAATGAGTACTGCCGCAGTAATGATGGTTGTGTGCAGAAATCTCACAATGATCTCCTGTTGGATTTGCTTTTTGTGTTACGCCGAGTTGATTCAAGGCGATGGCAAAATATCTATAGCCGCGCTGCCGAAGTCAACCATCAAGTTTGCCCTGTCACGGTTGCATCACCCGTCTGTGGCTTTTCCTTGATCAGCACCCGCTACTGCTTGATTATTTACGATACTGTCTTATTATGATATGGCCATCGCGAACACGGGAGTAATAAGATGCGAGTACGGCTTTGGTTGTCTGGGATGCTTGGATTGGTTCTGCTCGGTCTGGCAATTCCGGGGGCGAGGGCGACACTGCCGTTCGGGGCGGGGGCCGCTGGATATACCATTGCGCCGATGTTGGACCGGGTGACGCCGGCTGTCGTCAACATCGCGGTCAAGTCGCACACCACAGTGCGGAATCCGTTGCTGGAGGACCCTTTCTTCCGCCAATTCTTCAACGTACCCGACCGGCCCCAGCGGCTGGAACAGTTGAGCGCCGGGTCGGGGGTGATCATTGATGCTGGGCGCGGATACGTCGTGACCAATAATCATGTCGTCAAGGGTGCCGATGAGATCATGGTCACTCTCAAGGACCGCAGGAGGCTGCGCGCCAAGCTGGTGGGCAGCGATCCTGGCACCGATGTTGCGCTGCTGCTTATAGATGCCGACCATCTGACCGAACTGCCGATTGGCGACTCGGAGCAGTTGCGGGTGGGTGATTTCGTGGCCGCGATTGGCAATCCTTTCGGTTTGGGGCAGACTGTGACTTCCGGCATCGTCAGTGCGCTTGGCCGCAGTGGCTTGCAGATCGAGGGCTACGAGAACTTCATCCAGACCGATGCTTCGATCAATCCAGGTAACTCGGGGGGAGCGCTGGTCAACTTCGCGGGTGAATTAATAGGTATCAATACCGCTATTATCGGGCCAGGCGGTGGCAATGTCGGTATCGGGTTTGCGGTGCCGACCTCGATGGTCAAGGTTGTGGTGCGCCAGCTGATTGATCATGGCGAGATGCGCCGCGGCCGACTCGGGGTTGAGGTGCGGGATTTAACTCCCGACGTTGCGGAGTTGCTTGGCCCAACCACCTTGCCGAGCGTCGCCGATGGAGCGCTTATTGTCAAGATATTGCCCGGTTCGCCTGCGGCCGAGGGTGGTGTTAGGGTCGGGGATGTGGTGGTCGGCATCGATGGCCTGCCAGTTCACGGCGCAGGTGATCTGCGTAACCGCATCGGAATGATGGCGATTGGTAGCGATGTGTCAATTGAAGTAGTGCGTAACGGGGCTAGGCGCAATCTTACCGTGCGCATTGGCCGCTAAGGCGACGCCTAAGTCTGGCAGGCTACTGCCAGCAGGCCTTGTTGTTGATTCCCGGCCGGATATGTGGCGCTGGTCCGGGGGCCTTTCCTGAAGTGAGGGGATGTTCTGGCTCCTCCCAGCGTTTGATGGCTCCTTTGCTGCCGTTGAGCGCGCCCCGCACAAGCTCCAGACCCAGGAACCGCGCGGGGTTGACCGGGCCGGGCAGGGTCAGGCCAAGGGTTGCGGACCGGCTGAAGCCAAATCGGCTGTAATATGGTGCATCGCCGACCAGCAGC
>JBAXKX010000017.1:0-20844 GCA_037135115.1 Rhodospirillaceae bacterium | reverse complement strand
GTTCGCTTTTCCCACCCAACCGGAAACTTCTGGAAATATTCACCAACCTGGCAGAGCTTACAACCTTGATTGCCACTCATGCCGTGGAGACGACTAGGCTTGACGATGTTCTTGGGGACCAAGATGTTGACTTGCTTAAGATTGACGTCCAAGGCTCCGAGTTGATGGTTTTTCGCAATGGTCATGAAGTTCTGGCACGCACCACCATAGTTCATACCGAAGTCTGCTTCGTCGAGCTATACGAGGATCAACCGCTGTTTGCTGAAATCGATCAGTTTCTTAGAAAAGCTGGTTTCCAGTTCCACACCTTTCTCGGATTTGGGCAAAGAACATATAAGCCGATTATTTGCAATAATGACATCAATGCAGGTATTAACCAACATCTTTGGAGTGACGCTATTTATATTCGGCACAGTCTTGATTTGCCCAATCTACCGCTCGACAAGCTCGTTAAAATGGCGATCCTAGTCCACGTTTTGTATAAATCGTACGATCTTTGCCATTATATCCTTTCTGAAATTGATCAACAGGTCGGCAGTTCCCTTTCTTCGGCATACTTGTTTTTCATGAACGATAGTGTTAGAGGAAGCTATGCTTGAGGAAACGATATTTGACGAAGCTGTTTCAGTGCTTTCAGAGTCCTATTCCCGGGCCTTGGTGGCACGCGCGCTAGCCCGCTGGCAATTCGGTACCGAAGCTGCGGCAAAAGACGCTCGCGACAGATTGTTGGCCGAGTTTCCCGATGATTTCGCCGCCGACGAGTACTGGACTGCGGCGAAACGGGCCAAACACTGCTTTCGTGATTTTTTTACCTGGGGTCATGATCATGATTTCGGGTTCGGGTTTTGCCGCGCCGGGGCGATGGCTTCGCGTCATGTTGAGATCGCCGAGGAGGCCATCCAGTACGGTCTGTTGCCACCGTCGCTGAACGACAAGCGGGTACTCAATGTCGGCTGCTGGTCGGGTGGTGACACGCTGTTGCTCGCTGGTTTGGGCGGTTCGGTCGTCGCCATTGAAGAGCATTGCCGATCAGCCTCATCTGCGCGGCGCCTGTCGGAATTGGTAGGATGCGATGCCGTGGTTGAAACCACAAGCCTCTATCAAGACCAGCCTGCCTGGGGCAGTAGCTTCGATTTAGTCTATTGTTCTGGTGTCCTTTATCATGTAACCGACCCAATCCTGCTATTGAGGATATGCTTTGCCTATTTGCGCCCGGGAGGACAGCTTTTGATTGAGACGAAGGCGGAGGCCGGTTCTGGCAGTATTTGTTCATATGCCGGATCAATGGTTCCAGGCTGGAACTGGTTTGCTCCCAACCGCGAAGCCTTGGGCCGCCTTTTGGTCGATTGTGGTTTTTCCCCCGCCGATATCCGACTGTTCCGGCGTCCCATCGGCCGGTTAATGGCTAGTGCGCGCAAGGCCGGGCCGACGGTGTTGCCAGAAACCGCTGGGTTTTCCCGACCCGGCAGCTGGCTCGCTGGCTGCGTCTGATGGCCGAACCTACGCCCGCCGAACCTACCCCCCCCAATGTAAAACAAGCCGACGTTAAACAAGCCGATAATAAACAAACCAATAATAAACAACCGGGGCGAAGGCTTCATTTAGGCTGTGGGCAACGCTACATCCCGGGCTTCTATCATATCGACGCAAGACCATGGCCCCATGTCGATTATGTTGCCCGCATCGAGCGATTGGATTTCATTTCCGATGCCACGGTTGATCTAATTTATGCTAGCCATGTTCTGGAGCACTTTTCCCGTTGGGAATGCTTGCCAGTACTGAAAGAGTGGGGACGAGTGCTGCGACCGGGCGGAGTGTTGCGCCTAGCGGTGCCGGACTTCGCAGCTTGCGCGAAACTCTATTATGAGCACGGGCTGGAAGATGCGCTGAACGGGCTAATAGGCCTGATTTCCGGCGGCCAACGCCATCCCGATGATTTCCACAAAATGGTATTCGACGAACAGCTACTGTCTCAGCTCCTCGTCCAGGCTGGCTTTGCCTCGGTCCGACACTGGGACTGGCGGTTGACCGAGCACCAAGATGTTGACGACTTTTCGCAGGCCTACCTTCCGCATCTCGATAAAACAGGGGGCACACATATGAGCCTCAACCTTGAGGCGATTCGCTAGCTGGTTTTCTCCGGAGCCGGTGGACGACGGGACCAAGCAAGAATGGCTCCGCCGCCCATTCCGCGCCAGGCTTCAGGCCGAGCGAGTTTGCCAGTAAAAGAAGGCGACTGTACCGAGAATTATTATCATGTCGAGATGCATGGCGTTTCCTCCGAATGGCAAGCGGTGCTAGCCCGCCCTGCAATAAAAGTCTGGCGTACCGTCAGGCGTTCGTCAAGAACCACGAAATCAGCTGCGTAACCGGCGGCAATGCGGCCATAGCGATGGCTCAATCCAAGGGCGGCGGCGGGGTAGGCGCCAGCCATGCGAAGAGCTTCCTCAAGGGGAATCCCGATTCGCTCAACGCAGTTGCGCACCGCAGTAGCCATATCGAGTGCCGAACCGGCCAGCCTGCCCTCGGCGGTGATACAGCGTCCGTCAACCACGGTGACCACTTCATCGCCGAGCCGAAATGCCCCGAAGTCGGACCCGGCTCCCACCGGTGGCATGGCGTCGGTAACGAGTACCAATTTACCGGCTCGTTTAGCCCGCCAAGCTAATCTGATCGCGGCATCATGGAGATGGTGACCGTCGGCGATGATCCCGCACCAGCTTTCTGCGTCGTCGAGCGCCGCTCCAATGACGCCAGGCTCGCGGTGGGAGAATGGAGCCATCGCATTGAACAAATGGGTGAAACCGGTCATGCCGGCCGCAAGGGCCGCTCGTGTTCGGTCGTAATCGGCGGCAGTATGTCCGGCTGCGATGAAAACGCCGGCCCGGGCCAAACGCTCGATCAGTTCCAAGGACATAATTTCAGGCGCGAGGGTAACTAAAAGGCAGCCATCGGCAAGTGGCGCCATCAGTGTCTCGTCCTCGAGGTCGGGCGCTGCAAGCCAGCGAATGTCGTGGACGCCCCGCCTTGCCGGGTTAAGGTGCGGCCCCTCCAGGTGAAGCCCGAGAACACCGGGAACGACGCCATTGAGGGCCGTCGCAACCGCTTCACGGGCGGCGCGCCGCTTTGATCGCGAGCAGCTGATCAGGGTGGGCAGAAATCCAGTAGTGCCGAATCGGCGATGGGCAGCGGCGATCCGGGACAGGTTTTCCACACTGGGCATATCATTGAACAAAGCACCGCCACCGCCGTTGACCTGAATATCGATGAAGCCAGGGGCAAGCAGGGCGTCACCAAGGTCGCAACGCATCGCCCGCTCGGGAATGTCGGCAACTTTTGTCACCGCGATGACGATGCCTTTCTCGACCAGGACGGCGGCACCGCGCCGCAGAACCTCGCCGGTGAAAATAGTGGCACAGATAAAAGCGTGCATTTGATCCAAAGCTCCCGGCGTACAGTTCTGCGACCCTACCCAAGGGCCCTCGAATTCAGCACACTTTATCCGTACAAGCAAATCACGCCAGCATACCCCAGCAAGTCCCCTAGCAAGTCCCTAGCTAGCCATTGACAAGGCAATCGAGTCGCGCTAATCGAAGCGAGGTTTTCGCGGGCCTTCCCGCAGGCCATTCGGTTAATATGGACCAGCGAAGAACCTTCTCGTCAAGTTCGCCTACTAAGGGAAATGCATGCATAAGGCCGAAAGTAATTTCAAATCAAAGGTCATAGCCGGTTTAGACGAGCGCATGAAATCTGCGGCCGACGCCAAGAAGGCGCAGTTGGAGAAGTGGCGTCTTAACATGGTTGATGTCAACGATCCGGTGTACTTGGAACGTCAGGCCATCCGTTTGACTGCAGCCGCCGCCCAAGCCGAGCGCGAGATTCAGCGTAAGGAGGCGAGGGAAGCCGCCAAGGCACAAGCCATCGCCGACCGCAAGAAGGCACAGGAGCTTTTGGAGGCTCAGCAGATCGCCGATCAGGCCGCCCGCGAGACGGCGGAGGCTGAAGCCGCAGCTGAACTCATCGCCCTGCGCGATAAGCGCAAGGCGGCCCGCGACGCCCGCTATGCAGCACGCAAGGCGCGCAAATAATGGGTATTTAACCGCACCTCCCCAAACCCACAGAGAGAGCCTGTGCGATTTCATCCCTACCGAGGGGAATCCAATCGCCGGGCTTGAGTCCCGCCAGACGAAGCTCACCGATACCCGTCCGGTGCAGAGTCTCCACATGATTACCGAGCGCAGCGAACATTCGCCGGACTTGGTGATAGCGGCCTTCGATGATCGAGATGGCCGCCGACTTGGTGTCACGCGGCTCGAGTCTGGCTGGTGCCAGTGGTTCTGATTCTGACCGGAGTATCAGGGTTCCGCTTGCGAATATCTCCGCCTCGTCGCCCCGCAAGGGCCGAGCCAGGGTGATTTCATAGGTTTTGGCGATGGCGCGGCGTGGCGAGATGATGCGGTGGAGCAAAACCCCGTCATCGGTCAACAAAAGAAGGCCGGATGTGTCGCGGTCAAGACGCCCCACCGTCGCCACGGCGGGTTTCCTTCGGGTGAAACGCGGCGGCAGCAGCTCGTAAACAATCCGGCCCGGGTCGCTGGTTGAGCAGGTGTAACCGCATGGCTTATTCATCATCAGCGTCATCCCGGCCGGAGGGTCCAGCGGACAGCCGTCCAATCGA
The DNA here is from genome assembly GCA_037135115.1 of Rhodospirillaceae bacterium. Classification (GTDB taxonomy): domain Bacteria; phylum Pseudomonadota; class Alphaproteobacteria; order Azospirillales; family Azospirillaceae; genus BOG-933. The sequence continues at coordinate 16,166 of JBAXKX010000017.1, read as the reverse complement.
ATATCCGCGTGATTGACCTGAGAATTGACGACCAGCAACTCGCCCGTCGCCGCCGATAATCTCCCGGCCCTAATCATCGAGCGGACATCTTTTTGGCTGCCATAGCCGAGCTGAGAGACAATACTTATAATTCGCATGGGCTTATGATTCGCATGGTCAGGGCCTGCCATTTCACTTGGGTGGCATCAAGGGATGAGGTTCCTGTATAACCGCAATCTCGAACGGTTGGGTAACAATCCGCGATTTGGTATCTGCTCCATGTCAAACACCCTTCAAGCCCTCCTCCTGCCGTTTCGTCAGGGTCTTGTCCCTCCGCCCCAGCCGGGGCGTGGTTTTTTTCTGCGCGCCGAGGCGGGAGCCGTCCTGGATGAGGCTTGGCGGCGGGCACTGGTCTGCGAACAGAGTTTCAAACCAACTTACGAAAATTTGCTGAGCTTTGGGTTTCACGTGAAACACGAACTGCCCGGGGGAAGCTTTGATGTCGGCAGCTTTGATGTCGGGCTTTGCCTGATGACTAAGCACAAGGCCGAGAACCTGGCTAATTTGGGCCGGGGCTGGCTGGCCCTTAGGCCAGGTGGCATCTTGGTCTGCGCCGGGGCCAATAATATCGGGGCCGACTCGGTCGAGCGTGCGCTTGCATCGGTCGTCGGGGCAGTCGGCTCGAAATCAAAATACCATTGCCGGGTGTTTTGGGCTGAGCGAACCGCCGATATTCCCCCCACATTAGCGGGATGGGTGGAAACTGGCCGGTTGCAACTGGTGCCCGAAACCGGCTGCCAGTCGCGGCCGGGGCTATATAACTGGAACAAGGTTGACGACGGGTCCGCCCTATTGCTTGAGCACTTGCCTAACGACCTGTCAGGACGTGTGGCCGATCTAGGCGCGGGGTGGGGTTACCTTTCACTAAGACTGCTGGAACGCACAAACCGCATCGCCAAGCTTGACCTGTTTGAAGCTGAATGGCTGGCCCTGGAGGCGGCCAGGGCCAATCTCGACCGCTTCCGGGATTCGGTTGAAATCGGGTTTCATTGGCATGATGTTGCCGCCGGTATTCCCAGCCGGGCATTTGACGCCATAATTATGAACCCGCCTTTCCATAGCGGCAAGGCGGCCGACCTCAATCTGGGGCGATCGTTCATAAACGCCGCCGCCCAAGGATTGGTGCCGGGAGGTCGGCTGATTCTTGTCGCCAACCGCAACCTTCCCTATGAGTCGCTGATTGAGGCAAATTTCCGCAGCTTCCGAACCCTCGTCGAGACCGGCTCATACAAGGTCATTCTGGCCAAGGCCTAATTATACCAAGCTCCCCGAAAGGCTGTTAGCGAGTGCCCGCTCGATACGGACCTGAGCCAGCGAGCCAAGCAGTTCCTCGCCCGCCACAACATGCACCGCCTGCATGAATGGGCTGCGTCCGAGCAATTGTTCCGGTCGCCGGCCTAGCCGGTCGAATAGCACCGACATTACCGAGCCGACGGCGGCTTGGTTGAACGCCAACTGCTGGCGGTTGAGTAGCTCCTGAAGTTGGGCTAGGCGCTCCCCCATGACCGACTCGGGCACGGAAGCTTCGGCGGCGAGTTCGGCGGCGGGGGTGCCGGGGCGCGGGCTGTATTTGAATGAATAGGCTTGGGCGTAACCGATCTCCTCAACCAGCGCCAGGGTATCTGCGAAATCAGCGTCTGTCTCGCCCGGGAAGCCAACGATGAAATCTGACGACAACCCAATGTCGGGCCGAAAATGGCGCAGCTGGTCGACCACTCGACGATACTCAACGACCTCATGCTTGCGGTTCATCAAGGCCAGGATGCGGTTCGAGCCGCTCTGGATCGGCAAGTGGACGAACGGCATCAACTTCGGCACCTCGGCATGGGCCGACATCAAAGATAAGTCCATGTCGCCGGGGTGGGAGGTTGTGTAACGGAGTCTGATCAACCCTTCCAGTTCGGCAACCTCCCGCAGCAGTCGGCCCAAGCCCCAGCTTCCCTCACCGGCCAAGCCCTCAGCACGCCAAGTGTTTACGTTCTGACCGAGCAAGGTGATCTCGCGGGCACCGCCTGCGATCAACCGCCGCGCCTCGGCCAGGATATCTAGGACCGGACGGGAATACCCGGCACCACGGGTGTAAGGAACGACGCAGAATGTACAAAACTTGTCACAACCCTCCTGCACCGCCAGAAACGCGCTCACACCCTGAGTCGCCTGCTCCTCGGGCAGAAAATCAAATTTGGATTCAACCGGGAACTCGGTATCCAGCACGTTGCCGCCGGTCTCCGCCGCCGCCTTAGCCACCATTTCAGGCAAACGATGATAAGTCTGGGGACCAAAAACAATGTCAACATAGGGCGCGCGAGCCATGATCTCAGCACCCTCGGCCTGACCAACGCAGCCGGCTACCGCCAGGATCATGTGCCCACCTCGTGCCTGTTTGCGCTTTTTCAACGCCCGCAGACGACCCAGCTCGGAAAACACCTTTTCCGCCGCCTTTTCGCGAATATGGCAAGTATTGAGGATCACCATATCGGCGTCATCAGCGCAATCAACTTGCCGAAAGCCCACAGGCGCAAGAACGTCGGCCATGCGCGCAGAATCATAGACGTTCATCTGGCAGCCCCAGGTCTTAATAAAAAGCGTCTTGCTCAATTCCCGTACTTCCTCAGTTATTTGCCTTCGAGGTCGAAATCTGAGTGGCGCTGCTCCCCGAAACAGCATGGGCGACGCCGTCCCGAATCATCCTAAAACAATGATCAGACATCTCCTTGCGTGAACCCACCGTATCAATGGACACTGGCGCATGGAATTGAACAACAATCGTAATGCCGCCAATTTTTGCGATTTGCCACAAATGTGGCCCGAGGAACATGTCGCCATACCAAGCGTAAAGCGGCCGCAAGGACCGGCCAAGCGGCATCCCGTCGAGCGCCACGGCGGTCAGCGATATGGGCTGGACCACCAAAGGCTGATTGTCGATCAGCTGAGCCGCGACACTAAAGAGCGCAGTCTTGAACGGCAGCACCCGGTTGCCGTCCGATGAAGTGCCCTCGGGAAATAGAATTAAACTATCGCCTGCAACCAGCCGACCGAGCATGGTTTCACCCTGGCGCTTCACATCGTGACGGAATTTGCGGTTTATAAACACCGTCTCCTGAAGCTTAGCCAGCGCACCGAATACGGGCCACCCCGCCACCTCGCTCTTAGCTACGAAAGATCCAGCAATCAGCGAGCCCAAGACCTCGATATCGAGGTAAGAAACATGGTTGGAGATGAACAGTGTTGGTCGTTTACGCGAACAAGTGCCAATAACCTCAACCTTCAGATCAAATATCCACAGGATGCCACGGTGATACAACAGCGGCAACCAGCGACGAACTTCCAGGCGCAGCATCACCGCCACGCCTTGAACCGGCAGAATCAAGGCCGTCCAGATTAGATAGACAATCAGGCGAACGACGCCAAGCGCGGGCGATCCCATTGCGGGCGATCCCATTGCGGGCGATCCCATTGCGGGCGATCCCATTGCGGCACCCTGAGGCTGGATTGGGAAAGCGGCTCCGGTTCAGCTCACGCCGGTATCCCGGTTTTGCCGGTCGTAGTGTTTTGCCGGTCGTAGTGGCGATAATACTTCTCGGTTACAAGTTCGGTCTTAACCACGATGCAGACGTCGGTGGTGTTAAACTGGTGGTCGATCACCGCCCCGTCGCCGACGAAGCCGCCCAAGCGCAGATAACCCTTGATCAGAGGCGGTAGTTTGCCAAGCGCCTCTCGTCGATTTATCGTCTCCGGCCGCATCAGTCGCATGTCGGAAAAGCGGTCAGGCAGTGCGACTGGCCGCAAATCCTCCGGAGCCAAATGATGAAAATACAGGTAAGAAAGGGGCAGCGCCAGCGCCTGGAGATCGGTGCCACGCAGACTACCGCAGCCGAACATCAGGCCGATTTTCAGCTCCCAGACATAGGCGGCAATGCCACGCCACAACAATTGCATGGTGCCGCGAGTTCGATAGTCAACATCGACGCAACTCCGGCCAAGCTCAAGAATTTCGCCAGGATATGAGTCAAGCCGGCTGATGTCGTACTCGCTGCTGCTGTAAAAGCCGCCCGTCCGATTGGCGACCGCCCGGCGGATCAGGCGGTAGGTTCCGACCACCCCCTCCGGTCCATCGCCTCGATTGTGGTCGATTACCAACAAATGATCGCAAACATCATCATAGCGATCAAAGTCGCGGCAACGGGCGGCCATTTCTGGTGACGGCTGCGCGGCCATCTCATTATAGAAAATTTCGTAGCGCAACCGTTGTGCCGCATCAATTTCGGCTGCCGTCGCGGCAAGCCGAACCTCAAGGTTGCCAATACGCAGATCGGCGTTATTCAGTGGATCCGTCGATATTTCGACCATGCTCTGGTTCGCGCCGCGTAGGTTCGTCTTGCCATGCCCCCGCCACCGGTCCCGCCCTCGTGCCGAAAAGGCGGGCAACCCTCCTAACCGGTGATTAGGCTACCGACTTCCACGCATACCATGAACCACCGGGTTCCGGTCAACGCCATCTTGCAAGGGAGATCCGAGTTTATTCGCAAAAACCGCCCCGGCGGGGTATGTGCCAGCGGGGCCACCGCCCCGGCGGGGCTCCGTTGCCTGGATGCTTAGTCCACGACTCGACGAGGCCGCGTGCCAAGACCGATCTCCTTTGCCAGCGTGCTACGCTGACGTGCATAATTCGGTGCTACCATCGGATAATCAGAGGGAAGCTGCCAACGCTCGCGGTATTCATCAGGAGTCATGTTATAAGATGTTTTAAGGTGCCGCTTGAGCATCTTGAGTTTCTTCCCATCCTCAAGACAGATAATGAAATCTTGTGTAACTGATTTCTTAACAGGAACGGCCGGTTGCGGCCGCTCGGCGACCAACGGTTGCTCGATTCCAGAAATGGCAAGGGATTTGTAAACTTGGTCGATAAGGTGCGGCAGGTCGGCAAGCGATATGGTATTGTTGCTGACATGCGCGGCCACGATTACCGACGTCAGCGACAAGAGGTCGTTGGTAGATGCACCGTTGCTCATTTGAATTTGACTCCAGTTTGTTGGCAGAACCACATTAGCGGCGATGCAGTTTCATTGATCGATTATTATTGTAAGATATATACCGAGCTTTAGCAATACCGTCTAAAAAAAAAGATTGATCGAGGGCAGAATGGGAAGTTCAGTGCCAGTGCTACACTTCATAGACATAACCGGCCAAGTCTGTCCGATGACGTTCGTCAAAGTCCGCCTCGCATTGGAGATAATTGGCTTGGACGACATACTGACGATTCGCGTTAGGCCGGGGGAGGCATTGGAGAACCTGTCACCTTCCCTGGCCGAGATCGGCTTCCGGGTCATTCTAGTTGCCCCAGAAATTCCGGACATGCCAGATGGTGTTCATCTTGTTACGGTGGCTAGACGTTGATGAATTACGCCTAACCTGCGAGTGAACGCGCCATGACCGTCGCGGCTATAGAGCGGCCAGCGGAAATATAATAGCCGGGCCGCCTTCCCACCGGAATAAAACCCGCTCCGGCATAAAGCGCCAGTGCCGCAATGTTGTCTTCCGCGACCTCTAGGAACATCGTTCGTGCTCCCCGCGCAGCTGCACCGGCCAAGCCGTCGGCCAGCAGGCGGTAGCCCAGTCCCCGGCGGCGTTTCTCCGGCAACACGGCCAGGGTTAGAATCTCGGCTTCATCACCGGCGGCCCGGCACAAGATAAATCCAGCCGCCATTTGCGTGGAAACTGCCAGCGCGTCAACTGCCAGCGCGTCATCTGCCAGCGCGTCACCTGCCAGCGCGTCAACTGCCAGCGCGTCATCTGCCAGCGCGTCAACTGCCAGCGCGTCATCTGCCAGCGCGTCATCTGCCAGCGCGTCATCTGCCAGCGCGTCATCTGATGGAGCGGTGCCCTTGTATGCGATGGCTCCGAAAACTCCGGGCGACTCGAGAAACATTGCCAGTGCCGCATCCGACCACGCTGCATCAGTATGGCAAGGAGCGTGCAACGCCGCCAACAACGGGGCGTCCCCAGGCAGCGCCGCCCGGGTCGGTATAACCAGATTAGTCGGAATATCCAGATTCATTGTGCGGCCCTCTGCGCCACCGTCATGGCATCGGGCGGACGTAGATAAAGCGGGCGCGGCGGCAGACCGGCGCCAACGTCCAACCCGGCGGCCAGTCGCGCCGCCACTGCGGCGTCGGGCAGGCCGGGACCGGCAACAAAGACGGTATCGAGTCGATCGCCGAGTATCTCACGCAGGGCGGCGGCCCCACAGCCAGCCACCAGCAAAGGCCCGGCCGGCAGCCACGCTCGACAGCCTTCGGCGGTAAGCAGCGTCGGTGGGCCTTCGGCGACTAAGTCGGCAGTGAAGCGCTGGAGGAATACTTCTGATCGCCGTGACTCGACGGCAACCAGGACGCTCCTGCCCGCCCGCAGTTCCGGGGCGAGGCCATGGCCGATTACCTCGAAGGTGGTCAGGCCAAGCAGCGGCCGACCGATGGCCAGCGCTAGCCCGCGCGCGGTGGCAAGCCCGACCCTGAGGCCGGTAAACGCCCCCGGCCCCACTGTCACAGCCAATCGGTCCAGTGCTGCGGCTGTCAGCCCGGCTTCGTCCAACACTTCGGCGATCATCGGCACCAGCCGCTCGGCGTGACCCCGCTCCATCACCTCGAAGCGACTGACCAGCGGTGCCGTACTCCGCCAAATCGCCACCGAACAAGCCGCCGCAGCAGTGTCGATTGCCAGCACCTTCACGCCCGACTCGCTTAGGTTGCCCGCTTGGCTTGACGGCGACAAGGGTATCTGCTTGATGCGATGGGCTTGGTTCATGAAGAGGACCGCTCCTGCTGCCTGTTGATTTTCAGCCTGTTGATTTAGTGAGGCCCCGGAGTTTGCCATCATGTTGATTGAAATCGCCCCCCCGCTTTTCGATGTATACCTCGATATTCGTTACGCTACCGCCGACAACCTGACCGGCGCGCCGCTTTATCGGCGCCCATTGTGCCTGCTTCGACCAGAGGCGGCTGAGCCGCTACTGCGGGCGGTGGCGTTGGCGCGAGGGTTGGGTTACCGCCTGCGACTGTTCGACGGCTTTCGTCCGGTGGAAGCCCAGTGGTCGCTGTGGCGGGCCTTGCCGGATCCGACCTACATCGCCGACCCCATGATTGGTTCCTGCCATTCGCGCGGTGCTGCCCTGGACGTGACCCTTGACGGCATCGACGGCCATCCGCTTGAGATGGGAACCGGCTTTGACGACATGACGCCGTACTCCCATCACGGCCGCATCGACCTTGACCCGGAAGCTCAGCGCAATCGAGCGCTTTTACTCGGGATCATGACAGCGGCCGGCTGGACCCACTATCCATTTGAATGGTGGCATTACCAGTTGCCCAATCCCGGACGATATCCGCTGCTGTCTGACAGCGCCGCCGGCGGCAGAATGCGGTGGAAGTAATCCTGTTGACCAAAATCTGCCAAAAATCTGCCGGTAGTGCGATGCAATACCGCAAGTTTCATTAGCGTGAAGTGGCCGAAGGCGGGTAAATTGACTTTATGAGTGATCTTGCCCGCGACATAGAAGCCCTGGCTGGCACACCTGTGATGTGTGTTGGCGATGTCATGCTGGACCGGTTCGTCTACGGATCGGTCGAGCGGATATCCCCCGAGGCACCGATTCCAATCCTGCGCATCGAACGCAACGCGACCATGCTCGGCGGTGCTGGCAACGTTGCGGCCAACCTGGAGGCGTTAGGCTGTCAGCCGCGCTTTCTCTCGGTGGTCGGCGGTGACGAGGTTGGTTCGGCGGTAATGCGCCGACTGGTTGAGGGCGGGCTTGCCGACGGTTGCCATATCATCACCGAGCCTGGACGCCAGACTTCGGAGAAGACACGCTTTTTTGCAAGCAACCAGCAACTGCTTCGCACAGACATTGAAACTGTGGCGCCGATTTCCGAGACATCGCGCGACAGTCTACTTGCGGTGGCGAGGGAGCTTATGCACGAAGTCAAGGCGGTGATCCTCTCGGATTACGGCAAGGGCGTGCTAAACGCCGAGGTCATACGGGCACTGATTATGGCCGCCAACCAGGCGGGCCGGGCCGTGATAGTTGATCCCAAGGGTTCCGACTATCGGCGCTACCGTGGCGCTGATCTGGTCACTCCCAATCGTCGCGAATTGGCCCAGGCCAGCGGCATGCCGGTTGGCAGCGATAAGGATATTGTCGCAGCGGCGCACCGAATCATGGAAGATTGCGGCATCAGCGCGATGGTGGTTACCCGCAGCGAACAGGGCTTGACCGTTATCGGCAACAACGGACGGGTCGAGCATCTGGCGGCGGAGGCGCGTGAAGTTTACGACGTTTCGGGTGCCGGCGATACTGTCGTGGCGATGCTGGGCGCGGCGTTGGGGGCCGGAATTCCGGTGGCCGAGGCGGCTCGGCTGGCCAATCTGGCGGCGGGGGTGGTAGTCGGCAAGGTCGGGACCGCCGTGGTGAGGCCGACCGAGCTGACTGCGGCGCTACGCCATCAGGAATGGTCGGTAGGCGAGGCCAAGGTGTTACCGCTCAACGGAGCGCTCGACCGTCTGGAACGCTGGCGCCGCCAGGGCCGACGAGTCGGCTTCACCAACGGCTGTTTTGACCTGCTTCATCCCGGCCACATCTCCTTATTGCAACAGGCGCGGGCCGGCTGCGATCGGTTGGTGGTGGGGCTCAACAGCGACGAGTCGGTGCGTCGGCTTAAGGGTGAAGCTCGACCGGTGCAGTCAGAGATGGCGCGGGCCACCGTACTCGCCTCGCTAGTTTCAGTCGATCTAGTGGTGATTTTTAACGAAGACACGCCGCTAGCTTTACTTACGGCGCTAAAGCCCGATGTGCTGGTCAAGGGTGCCGACTATCGGATTGATCAGGTGGTGGGAAGCGAGTTCGTCCAGTCATATGGCGGGCGGGTATTGCTTGCTGAACTTACTGCCGGCCACAGCACCACCGCGACCATAGCCAGGATGCTAAAATAGTGGTCCTAGCGGGCCTTGACCCTAACGTCCGCCAAAGACTGGCGTCAGATCCGGCGGCATCGGTTTGGGTTGCGGCGTCGGCGGGATCGGGCAAGACCAAGGTTCTGACCGACCGGGTGCTGCGCCAGATGCTAGCCGGGACTCCGCCCGCTCGCATTCTTTGCCTGACCTTCACCAAGGCTGCGGCGGCCGAGATGGCCAACCGGATCAACCGCACGCTTGGGCTGTGGGCAACGGTGAGCGACGACGAGCTGGAGCAAAGGCTGTGCGATCTGACCGGCGAGCGCCCTAACCCCGCCACCCGCTGCGAGGCACGCAGGTTGTTCGCCCGAGTAATCGATTGCCCAGGCGGCATGAAGCTCCAGACTATCCATGCTTTTTGTCAGTCATTATTGCGTCGTTTTCCCCTCGAGGCAGGACTGGCACCCCATTTCGAAGTAATGGATGAAGCGACAGCTAGCGAATTACTTAATCGAGCCCGCAGTGAGATATTATCTGCGTCTCGTCTTGCCCCGGAAGCGCCGCTAGGCCGGGCGCTGGTCCGCCTCACCGCCGATTTACAAGAGGAGGGGCTGGGGGCGTTAATGGCCGAGCTGGCCAAGGAGCGCAGCCGTATTCGCATTATCCTCGACCGACACGGCGGACTTGAGGCGACGGTGGCGGAGGTCCACCGGCTGCTGGGCGTCGCTTCCGGTGCCGACGAGGAAACGATTACCAAGGCCGCATGTGCCGACTCGGCTTTTGCCTACGATGATCTGCGTCGCGTTTGTCCTGTGCTGGGTCGAGGCTCCCCAACCGACCAGGAGCGAGCGGCCACCGTTGCCGCATGGCTGGCAGCTGGCATTGATGAACGTGCGACCGGCTTTACGCCTTATCTGCGGTGCTTTCTGACCGAGAAGGACCTGCCGCGAAAATCGTTGATCACCAAGAAGGCGGCAGCGGCGGCAGCGGAGGCGCCTGAAATTCTTGCGGCCGAGGCGGATCGCTTGGTGCTGGTTTTGGAGAAGCGCCGCGCCGCCAGTGTCGCCACAGCAACCGCCGCCCTGCTGACCTTCGGGGGGGGGATGCTGGAGGCATATGCACGTCAAAAGGACGCCCGCGCCCTACTCGACTATGACGACTTGATCCTGTCCACGCGCGACCTGCTGGCCCGCGATGGGGTTGCTCCTTGGGTTTTGTTCAAGCTTGACGGCGGGCTTGATCACATTTTGATCGATGAGGCCCAAGACACCAATCCCGAACAATGGCAGGTGGTGGCGCGACTGGCCGAGGAATTCTTCGCCGGGCTTGGAGCCCGCAGCGCCGAAACCAGCCGCTATGGGAATCATGGCACGGGCGAAAACGAAGGGCTGGTACGGACGGTGTTTGCAGTCGGCGACGAAAAACAGTCGATCTTCAGCTTTCAGCGGGCCAACCCACAGGAATTCGTCCGGCTGCGGCGACATTTCCAGGACAAGGTCGAGAATGCGTCAAGGCTGTGGCGACAGGTGCGACTCGACATTTCGTTTCGATCAACCGCAGCGGTGCTGAACGCGGTAGACTTGGTATTCGCTCGCGACGAAGCTAGGAACGGTGTGGCATTGGAGCCTGACGCCGTCATCCGCCATTTCGCCCATCGGCGCGGTCAGGGCGGCTTGGTCGAGCTGTGGCCTCCGGTTAGTCCCGCAGAGCGGCAGGAACCGGCGCCCTGGCAACCGCCGCTGGTCCGAGAACCTATGGAACAGCCGGAGGCAAGGCTGGCGGCAACTATCGCCGACACCATCCGGGGCTGGCTTGATTGTGGCGAAGTTCTGGAGTCGCGGGGGCGTCCTGTGCGGCCGGGCGATATAATGGTGCTGGTGCGGCGACGGACCGGCTTCGTCGCCGAACTGGTCCGCGCACTAAAAGAACGTGATGTGCCGGTGGCCGGTGTTGACCGCATGGTACTGACCGGCCAGCTGAGTGTGATGGACCTGACGGCGCTGGCCGATTTTCTACTATTGCGCGATGATGATCTTACCCTGGCGGTGGTACTAAAGGGTCCGTTCATCGGCCTTGATGAAGAGCAACTTTATGCTCTGGCCTTCCAGCGGCCGGGCAATTTATGGCAGGCGCTGGGAGCGCGGGCCGCAGCCGAGTCGGATTCATTGTACGCTCGGGCGCGCCTGTGGCTTAATGGCCTGCTGTCGGTTGCCGACTTCACCCCACCTTATGAATTCTTTGCCAGCGTACTGCATCAGCCATGTCCGGCCAATAGGGTGAGCGGTCTTTCGGCCGTGCTCGGACGCCTGGGTGTCGAGGCACGTGATCCGCTCGACGAGTTTCTGTCGATCTGCCTGACCTTCCAGCGCATTCACCCGCCTTCGCTCCAGGTTTTTTTGCATTGGCTGGCCGCGAGCGGAGCCGAAATCAAGCGCGAGCAAGAATCGGGTGGCGGCTCTGTGGGCGGGCTAGTGCGAATCATGACCGTTCATGGTGCCAAAGGCTTGCAGTCACCAATCGTTTTCCTCCCCGACACCATGGGCAAACCAGTTCAGAGCGCCCGCATCCTGTGGCCGGACGATATCAAGACGAATAACGTTAGCCCCGGCGACCAGCGAACGGTGCCGCTTTATGCTCCGCGCCGGGCACAAGAAGGTGCCGTCTGTGTCGCCGCAAGGAACGCAGCAGATCAACGCCGCGACCAAGAGTACCGACGCCTGTTATACGTGGCGCTGACCCGCGCCGAGGATCGTCTGTATATTTGCGGCTGGCGCGGCAAGAACGATTCGGCACCGGACTCATGGTACGGCCTTATCGCCGCAGCCCTGGCCAATGATGATTCGACGACGGCGTTTCCTTTTTGCGGCGGCTGGGGCGGTGAGGGCCGACGCCTATTCGACCCCCAGACCGCACCGACCGACGCGCCCAGAATCGCGCCCACAGCACCCGAACTTATGAGGCTGCCGGTTTGGGCACGGACGGTCGCCCCGGACGAGCCTGAGCCATCGCGGCCGCTGTCGCCTTCGCGCCCCGACGATGACGAACCAGCAGTAAGCTCGCCAATTGGTAGCGATGGCGGCAGCCGCTTCCAGCGCGGCTTGCTACTGCATCGTTTGTTCCAGACCCTGCCCGAACTGGAGCCGGCGGTACGGGCCACCGCCGCAAGTCGTTACCTCGCCCGTCCCGTCCATGGGCTGCCGGCCGTGATCCAGTCCGAGATGGTCCTTGAGGCCCTCGCCGTGCTTAATCATCCGGAATTCGCGCCGTTGTTCGGGCCGGGAAGTCGGGCTGAGGTGCCGTTGGTCGGCATCATCGGTGACAGAACGCTGTCGGGCCGAATCGATCGCCTGCTAGTTACCGACCGTGAGGTTTGGATTGTTGATTATAAGACGAATCGCCCGCCGCCACGCGATGTTGCCGCAGTCACCCCCTTGTACTTGCGCCAAATGGCGGGTTATCGTGAGGCAGTGCGTTCCATCTACCCAGGCCACGATGTGCGTTGCCTGCTACTGTGGACCGATGCGCCAAAGCTAATGGCGTTGCCGGATGCGCTGCTAGCTAGATGCGCTGCTGATCTTGCATCAAACCATGAAGACGATGGTGCAACTCCCCAAGTCTGATGGCGCCCGTTTGGAGGAAAGTATTATGACCGATTTGCTTCAGTTGGCCGGCGATCCCACCACCCTGCCGCCACCAGCTATTCCCGCTCCCACCCTTGGTACCCTCGAACAGATTAGGGAGCAACTTAGCGGGCAATTCGGCACCGAAGCCGGCAAGATGGCTGAAACGGCGCTTGTTGCCGCCAGACAAGCCGGTACCGCTGCCTTTGATGCCGCCAGCAAGGTCGGTGCTGCTGCCTTTGATGCCGCCGGCAAAGCCGGCGCTGGCGCCGTCGATATCGCAAAGCAAGCCGGGGCCTATGCGAGCGATGCCGCCAGCAAGGCCGGCGCTAGCGCTGGCGATGCCGCAAATCAGGTCGGTACCGCCGCCCAGGCGATGAAGGAGGTCGTGACCAAGGCTACAACTGCCCCTCCAGTCAATGAAACGGTGGTCTCAAGCGCCGACTCATGCCTCACTTCATTCACCTCGATCTGGACCGACCTGTTTTCAGGCGCGCTGAAAGCGGCTGCCAGCGACACGGTAAATACCGTGACCTCTTGCACCCACTCGGCGCTATCCGGCATACAGTCTTTGCTGTCTTATTTGTTATGAAGTTATGAAGTCTGGGTCTGTTATTAAGTCTGGGTCTGTTATGAAGTCTGTACTCATTACAGACCTGCCAGCATATTCTTGGCCTCATTTGCCGCCTCCTTGAGCGCAACCTCGCGCTGGGTGCCGGTGGCCAGATGCTTGAGCGTGACCGTGCCTCGCGCCTGTTCATCCGGCCCCATCAGAAGGACCAGCGGGATGCCGGCGCGACTCGCATATTTAAGCTGCCTACCGATTTTGACCGGCTCGATCTGCACTTCGGTATTGAGTCCCGCCGCCCGCAGCATTGTCGCAATCGCGAAGTAGTGGCTATGCAGCGCCGGATCCATCTGAGTTACCAGGACGTGAACGGTGCTCGCGCCCTCGGCGTTGATCAAGCCGGCGTCGAGTAATTGAGAAAACAGACGGGTGGCACCGATAGAGATGCCGACTCCCGGCAGCCTCGACTTGGTATAGTTACTGGCCAAATCGTCATACCGCCCGCCGGAACAGACGCTGCCCAATCCGGGGCATTTATCAAGGAAGGTCTCATAGACCGTGCCGGTGTAATAATCGAGCCCGCGCGCAATGGCCAGGTTGAGCCGAAACCGCTCATCAGGAACGCCAAAGGCGCGTAGCCCCTCGACAACGGTGGTAATCTCGACAAGCCCGACGTCAAGTTGCCGGGGGCGTTCGCTGGCAGGAATCTTGGCCAATCGGTGCAGAACCTGATCGGTAGTTTCATTCTCTCCGATTAGATCAAGAAGTTTCTCGATAACTCCAGCTATCTGGGATGTGGTGGGGGAACCGTTTGATCTAATCAGATCGAGTACGCCGGAGCGGCCAATCTTATCGAGTTTATCAAGCGCAAACAGTACTTGCGCCTGTACCTCAGCGTCGGCGACTCCGACATAACTCATCAAGCCGTGCAGCAGTTTTCGATTGTTGAGGTTGATGGTAAAACCACCGACTCCCAACTCGGTGAAAACATGGTGAATCACGGCAGGTATTTCGGCATCGAAATGCAGAAACAGGGAGTCCTTGCCGATAATGTCGATGTCGCACTGATAGAACTCACGGTAGCGACCTTTTTGAGAGCGTTCGCCCCGATAAACCCGCTGAATCTGGTAGCGCCGAAAGGGAAAGACGAGGTCGCGCTCATGCTCGGCAACATAGCGGGCGAGCGGCACCGTCAAGTCAAAGCGCAAGGCCAGCTCCGGCTTGCGGTTCTGTTGCAGCGCCCCGGTGGACTGAACAAAATATACCTGCTTTTCAGTCTCGCCACCGCTCTTGGTCAACAGCACGTCGGTGGTCTCGAACACCGGAGTTTCCACCGGCAGGAAACCAAAACGCTCATAACTGCTGCGAATGGTGTCGAGCATAGCCTGAAAGGCGACCTGCTGCCGGGGCAACAGTTCCATCACTCCGGGGGGGGTCTTGGGCGTGATCATGGTCATCTGGCCTAATGAATGGGGTATCGCTTGCCCAGGGTATCGCTTACCCGGGGTATCGCTGGCCCTGGATATTGCTAGAAGGTGCGGCGGGAATGTCCTCGAATTCGACATCGATCACTGGCCCGGGCTCGAGCATTGACGGCGTCGCGTGGTGGCTGGCACCGGGGATAGGTTCCGTTGCTTGAAGCGACTGCTGGTTGAAGGCCGGACGGACAAGGTGGGCGCGGTAACGGTTAACCACCCAAATGCCAAGGCCACGGCGTAAAAGCGGAATGAACAGGGCAAGGCCAAGCAGGCTGGTGATGAAGCCCGGAACCAGCATAAGCAAGCCCGCCGCCGCCAGCCATAGGCCGGTGACTATCTCGGCGGGAGTGATCTGGCCCTGTTCAAGCTGAAGTTGGGCGCGGCGCAACACCGTCATGCCCAGCGAGCGCAGGACAAAAACCCCGGCCAGTGAAAGGGCGAGTATCAAACCGAGCGCCAGCCAAAAACCGCCCAGGCCGGCAACCAGGATAAAGACGGCGATTTCGAGCAAAAGCAGGGTGAGAAAGGGCGTCTGCGGGGCCATGGCTTCTTGCTCTTTTCTTCGTAGCGGCCTAGTTTTGACCGGAGGCAGCCTCTGCGGTTGCCCCCGTGGGCGCAGGCCCGCGAGGTGATGAGGGTAATGCCCTCCGGCCATGGCGTCCAGCCCGATCCCAGCGCGGTAGGGCCAATCGTGAAGGTACATCATTCGTGGATATTCTCGTCTTCGCGTTGATCGCAGGATTTCTGGTTTACCGCTTGCGTAGCGTTCTCGGCCGGCGCCACGGCGAAGAACGCCAGCGCCCCAATCCATTGGATCGTGGCGATAAGTCAGATCGAAGCGGTACGGCGGAGGTCAGCAATGTTGTGATCATGCCAAAAAGGGGGCGGGCGCTCGATCACTCCGACTCGACCGACTCGGGCATAGTAACCGACTCGGGCATAGTAACCGACTCGGGCGAAATCAGGGATGACGAGCCGGTTTCCCTGGCTGCCGGCTTGGCTAACATTAAGGCGACCGACCCCGACTTTGACGAAAAGAGCTTTATCAAGGGCGCGCGTTCGGCGTTTAAAATGATCGTGATGGCCTACGCCGAAGGCGAAACGGCTGTCCTGCGGCCATTGCTGAGTGACGATGTCTATGACAGCTTCGCCGGTGAAGTGCGGCGGCGGATTGCGGCGGGAGAAACTCACGAAACCAAGATCGAGCGGATCAGGGACTTGGAGTTGATCGAAGCTAGGCTTGATGGCCGCAAGGCGATCATTACAGTCAAGGTAGTGACCGATCAGGTTAACGTCAGCCGTGACGCCTCCGGCACCGTGCTGGTCGGCGATCCGGACCTGCTGGTCGAGGTGGTGGATATCTGGACCTTCGGCCGCAATATGAATTCACGCGATCCCAATTGGACCTTGGTCGAAACCCGCATACCTAACTGATCCCGGAGTTATCCAGGAGTTATCCCGGAGTGCTGACGGCATCAATCAGCCGTCAGCCGCCGCAGCACATCGTCAAGCTGG
>JBAXKX010000016.1:0-21107 GCA_037135115.1 Rhodospirillaceae bacterium | reverse complement strand
GCAGGGCGGCCAGTGAACTCGCAGCCTTGCTTGAGAGCCTTTTCATAGATGCTGCGGATGATTGGAATTGCATTTCTGAGGGCCAACTGACCAGCCAAGAAATAACGAAAAAGTGGCAGAAATTAGCGCGACTACAAATGGAAGCGGAAAAGAAGTACTTTTCTGATAGCCTCGAATTGAGTGATACCTTGAAGAAATCGGCCATTAGCGAATCTCAGATGCACTTTCTTGCGACCTATGGTTAAGGAGGTCTGAAATGAAAAAACCGCTTTATTCGACGCCGAATGATGAGCTTTTTGGAAAAAGTATCTTGTTTTCCGAAACGCTAAATTTCCCAATGCCGTCATGGGTACGCGATCCCTTGGCGTCGGGCTCTCAGCAAGGTCTAGAGCCGAAACTATCAAGCGACACCCCAGATCCGAGCCGATATCGCTCATGCGTCACGGGCCCGAAAGACCAAGTCGAGCCGAAGCGCCGTTTCAGCGCTAGTCGCTTCGGTGCCACTGCCCTTTGTCGATTAAAGGATATGTGAGTTCGCGTCAGCCCTCTTGTTTTTCAGCCGCCCAAGTGGTCTTAAAGACTTGGCATCAACCTTTCCTGCCATGAGGAGACCGCCATGCGTGCGGAGATCGAAGCGGCGGCCAACGAGATCAGAAGCTCGTTGACCCTGCTGAGGAGGCATCTTTGACTGGGACAATGCACTTCGGCGTTTCGAGGAAGTAAACACCTTCTCCGAGGACCCCAAGCTGTGGGACGACCCGACTCGGGCCCAGGCAGTGATGCGCGAGCGCACGCATCTGGACACCGCGATAACCGGGTATCGCGTCTTGGAACAGGAATTAGCCGACAGCCTCGAGTTGATCGAGATGGCAGACGCCGAAGACGATGCCTTGGTGGCGGCCGACGCCGAGCGCACCTTGGCCGGGCTTCAGGCGCGGGCGGCTAGACTGGAGCTGGAAAGCCTGCTCTCGGGCGAGGCCGACGGCAACGATTGCTACCTTGAGGTCAATGCCGGGGCCGGTGGTACCGAGGCGCAGGACTGGGCCGAGATGCTGCTGCGCATGTACCTGCGCTGGGCGGAACAGCACGGATGCACGACCGAATGGCTGGAAGAATCAGGTGGTGAGGAGGCCGGGCTAAAATCGGCAACGATCCAGATCAAGGGCACCAACGCCTATGGCTGGCTCAAGACCGAGGCCGGGGTACATCGGCTGGTGCGAATCAGTCCCTTCGACAGCCAGGCCCGCCGCCACACCAGCTTTGCCAGCATCGCGGTAAGCCCGGTCATCGACGACCGCATCGTGGTCGAAATCGACGTGAAGGACTGCCGGATTGACACCTACCGAGCGAGCGGTGCTGGCGGCCAGCACATCAACAAGACCGACTCGGCGGTGCGCATCACCCATCTACCCACCAACACCGTGGTTCAGTGCCAACAGGAGCGCTCCCAGCACAAAAACCGCTCCAAGGCTTGGGATATGCTGCGGGCACGGCTTTATGAGGCCGAAATAAAGAAACGCGAGGAGGCCTCCGCCGCACTGGAGGCAACCAAAACTGAAATCGGCTGGGGGCACCAGATTCGCAGCTATGTGCTCCAACCCTACCAGATGGTCAAGGACCTGCGCACAGGCGTGGAAACCTCGAATTCGGGGGCTGTACTCGACGGCGACATTGACCGCTTTCTCGCAGCGGCGCTGGCATCACGCATCAAGGGGCAAGCAGAAGAACTGGAATAACGCTTATTCGGGCATAACGCTTTATCGAGAGGATTTGGCCATGACAAAGCCGGCGGTCATGCTGCCGACCCTTACTTTACTATTGTTTGCCGCCGTTGGATCGGCTGTAGCAAGCTCTATCTCTCGTTGTCCCGGCATCATGCCTCCAGAAATGGCCGGCCCCACCATTGAGGGCATCCAGCGCCAGTTGCTGCAACTCGGCTACCGACCCGGAAGCAATGACGGTCGACTTGGCAGACAAACCCGAGCCGCCATCAGCGCCTACCAGCGCAACGCGGGACTGGCTGAGGATGGCTGTCCTAGCCTCGACCTGCTCAACCAGATGAGCTTTGCCGCCCCGCCCCAGGCCATGCATAAAAACGCAGTCACCGCTTCACCGGTTCAGGAGGCGCAGCGATTGCTTACCGACAAGGGTGTTTACAGTGGCCCGGTCGACGGCAAACTCGGCCCAATGACCAAGGACGCAATCAAGAAGTTCCAGCAGGCGCGCGACCTGCCGGTTACAAGTCAAGCCGATTTCCCGACCCTGACCGCGCTGCGGGATACTCGGCGCTGACACTCGGGGCGCTACCCAGCGGCCCTTATCGGCCGCTAAACACTCCTTGCATCCCGAGTTGATAGGTCTCGCCCGTGAGGTGACTTTCCAACAGTTCGGACATGTTTGCCGGTAAGGGCTTGCCGTCAATGGCCTTCAGCTCGGCATGAAGCCGGGAAAGCGGGTTGGCGCTGGCGATGGCGATAAAATGGTCGGCACCGAACGGCGGCGTAACCTGGAGCGGGAGCCTGAAGGGCACACCTGGAGCAATGGTCAAGGAGTCACGACGCTTGCCATCGGTAACCGGGTAGACGAAATTAACCGCGCCGTCCGACGCGAGGTTGAACAACGTAAAATAGGGATGCTGAATGCCATCGGCCAGCAAAACGATGCGAGCACCCAGACGATAAGTGACATCATCCGGCTCCAGCCGCATCTGCATGGTCATGTGCCCGGTGTCATGCTCCAGCACGCGCAACACCGCCCATTTATTAATGACGCCCTGGACTCGTAACATTTGCGCATCAATGCTTCCGCCGCCCACGGTTGCAATCAATTCGTCAACAGGATTAAAAACCTCACCAGTGCTAACGTTCCAGCTGAAACGGCCAGTAGTTTTCAGGGTAGCCGGCACAATTCCGCTCAAGCCCTGGTAGAACTTGTCCGGGTCGGTACCGCCGAGATTATTAATTATCAAGGGAATTGGATCGGCTTTCGCGGCATTGAAAGGACAAAACATCAAGTTCAGGGTGCCCAGCAAAACGGTCGCTACCGCAGCCATTCGCCGCAGCGAAATTATCATGGCATATCTCCACATTAATTACCGGCGCATAAAAACCGCTCCACATCAACTTTTTACACCAAGAAGGGCCGCCGCATGAAGAACAATCCCCGCACCCCCTGTGATTTTAGTCAGTTAGATTCGCAAACCACCCCTGCGACCTCCGGCCCGGTATCCCCAACTCGATTTCCCCAGCCTATCGATACGCCGCCTACTATCATAATCAACCTTAGCATAACAGCGTAATATATTGAAATATCAGAGTAATTTGAAATATTTCGCCGAAAGAAGCCCCGTGAGGGCTAAAATGTAAGGCGTGAGGCGCGGCAAGTGTTGCCAAATAACGTCACCTCTTAAGAAGACGCTGCAACTAATTGAGAATTATGATTTCTTTTGGGCGATCACGGGGTACTCTGCGCCAGCCTCAACGGCACGGCAAGCGGACGGTTCCCATGACCAACCAACATCAATTCGTGACCAGTATAGAACAGATCAACGAACAGATGACGACTCGCTTCGGGGCGCTGGAGCAACGACTCCAGGCGCTCGAGGGCGACACCGCCGAACTACGCTCGCTGTTGCGGGCAATTATCGCCGGCATCGAGCGTTTGAGCGCCCGCCTACCGAGCGATTGCACCGAAAACTCATTCGACATTGAGGAGCAAGATGACGGCTTCCTCACCGCGCCACCAGGCCAATTCCTTCACTAGATGGCGGCGGCGAAACCCAGCTCTCGGGCATCAGGATCGCCGATCAGGATGCCGACCGAGGGGGGAGTAAGGGGGAGTGAGAGGGAGTAATGGGGAGTGAGGGGGAGTGAGCCACGAACCAGCATCGGCGCCAATCCGGTCACAAACAAGTGATGGCGGCAGTGTACGGGAAGTACAGTTATGGCGCTCGAGATAATGCCCAAGCTTTCGATCAGCGTCCTGAATATGACAGCCAAACCATTTTGCCAGAAAGCTCAAGAGAAAAGCGCACATGTCGCTATTTACACGGAGCTGATTGCTGACGTTTTCGAACTTGCGAGAAAAATTGATGTGCATGATCTTGTGTCGCGAAAAATCAGGGTACAAGCTCTCGCGCATGAGCCGCTCCTCGTAAGAAAAATGCTGCTTGGTATAGTCCAAAAGTTCGTCGAGGGCACTGCGAATTTGATCATCAGTCCGGGTGGCGTTGACTGCTATGGCAAATTCGTTGAATAATGACAGCAACTTACGGTGTTCATCATCAATGCCGTCATTGCCTGTGGCGAGAGCATCGCGCCAATGTATCAACTCCCAGCGCCCGTCGAACTCATGCCCGTCGAACTCGGCTGGTGAATTCATGGTTGCGGTCGGCATCCACATGGCCCGTCTCAATTTTTCCAAAACAGGTTCAGTTAGTATTTGCTCCGCATGACCGAAGCCAAGCGAAGGCATTCACCTTACAATACCTGCCGACTATATGCCTTCATGAATAGATGGCAACTCATTGCCGTTCATAGCGACAATTTGCCTCACATCAGGGTGTGGAAAACAAATCATTGATCACAAAATTAAGCAATTAGGTTAACCTGCCGTCAATATGATCGCGCAATTATTAGAAGTAATTAGAGCTAATCCCGGAACTTATAATTAATACTTTGGTAACCTAAATCCGGACTTTTCTCCAGATTTTCCGCCGCTGCGCCGCGCTCGGCTCTGGACGGCCTGCGGCAGTGGTGTCATAGTGTGATCCATTCGCTAGTTGTTTCGCAGATGCCCCGCTTTCCTTGAACCAGATGTGCCCCGCTTTCCTTGAACCAGATATGTGATGTACGGCAATGTTTGACCTGACCGCCATTCTGACCAAATTGGACTGTATGCAGATACACGTGTTCACATGGCGCAAGGGCGTCCTTGTCGGCACCGATGGTACCGGCAATCGCTATTACAAGACCCGGCGGGTCAGACCCGGCTACCGTGAACGGCGCTGGGTTCTATATAATGGTGAATTTGAGGCCACAAAAGTACCGCCTGAGTGGTATGGGTGGCTACACCACCTAGACGCCGAGCCTTTGACTGAGAAAAGTTCAACCAATAAGCCGTGGTTGAAGCCGCATGAATCCAACCTGACCGGCACCGCTGCGGCTTACCGGCCTCCTGGACACCCGTTAAAGGGTGGACAGCGCCCGAAGGTCAGTGCCGATTATGAGCCGTGGGTTCCGGGCTGACCACCTTAAATGCCCAGTCGGAGTTGACTTGTTCCATGCATAGAAATGTCATCGAGACCGTGCTCGGCGCCGTGGTGCTTTTGATTGCCGGTTTTTTCCTGGCCTTCGCCTATTCCAGTGCGGATTTGCACAAGGTCAAGGGCTACGAACTGACCGCCCACTTCACCAGCATCGGTGGACTGCAAAATGGTGCCGATGTTCGCATCAGCGGCGTCAAGGTCGGCAGTATAGCGAGCCTTACCCTGGACCCCAGCAGTTTCCTCGCTGTGGTGCATCTATCGGTGGACCCATCGATTAAACTACCACGCGACACTGTTGCACTTGTGGCAAGCGAAAGCCTGCTAGGTGGCAAGTATCTTTCGCTGGACCCGGGAGGTGATCCCGAGCACCTCGCCCCAGGCGGCCGTATCGAATACACTCAGTCCACCCCAGGCTTTGAACAATTGCTTGGTCAAGTCATCTTCAGTTTGCAAAGCATTGGCAAGCCGGCGCCAGGTGCTGATGCCGGAGCCGGTGCAGCGGCAACCCCCGCCAAGAAGTAAAGGCACAAACTAGACCAAATAATCAGCCAACCGCAAAGCTGGAACGGTACCCGCCGAACCGGTGGGTTTCGGGTTCCAGGCCACCCCGGCAAGTTTGGCCATTACTCCGGCCTGTTCGCTCAGGTCTTTTAATAAGCCGGTTGTCTTAGCATCCTTGGAGGCAAGACCGGTAAGCTTTGGCAAGCTGTCGTTGAGGGAACCCAGCGCTTTAGCCAACGAAGCCTGGTAGGGCTTGAGCGCCGGGTCGGCTTGCCCGGCCTTGACGCCGCCGCTTGGCGTTTTGACAGCCTCAACCGCTTTGAACAAAGTGCTTATAACTTGCTCGGCCTGCGAAGCCATGTCGGCGACTCGGGTGGAACTCCGAGCCTTAATCGCACTGTCGGTTTGAAGTCTGATCGACTCCGCGACCTGACCCGCGATGGCGATCTGGTTCTTTGGCTTGTTTGAGAGACCAAGGTCGACCACCGTGGCGATGATCGGGTGCCCCTGTTTATCGGTTGCAAACGAATATGTCGGAATTCCACCCCCTAGCAAACTACTTCCGGGCAAACGGCCCCCCGACAAACTACTGCTGGCGCTTGTTGCCGCCTTGCCAAGCCAATATGGACTAACTTGCCCGATCGCCGTCATTACTGCCTCCATGCCCGGCAGCTTTTGCCGCAATCATGGCCAAAGCTGGGACAAAATTAGCCGCTAACTTCACTTGGAAGTAAATCCCGCAAAAACCATGCCGCCCGCACCGCCACCACCTCCTTTCGCGCCGCAACATTTTATCCAGATAGAGTTACCAAAAGTTAACCTCGATATAGTAGATTACAGTAGTAAACGGCGTGACGCCGACACAGGCGTATTCTCGCTGACGGCATTTTTCATTCGCGCACAACCACCGGGCACCGGCCATGAGCGTTCGTAACCTTGACTCCCTGTTGAAACCGAATTCGGTGGCATTGATCGGTGCCAGCCGCCGGCCCAACTCGATCGGCGCGGTAGTAGCCAGAAACCTGTTCCATGCCGGTTTCGACGGCCCAATCATGCCCGTCAACCCCCGTGAAAAGGCCATCGAGGGTGTACTTACCTACAACTCGGTAGCAGAACTGCCGATCACGCCCGATCTCGCAGTTATCTGCACCCCACCCGAGTCGGTGCCGGGTCTGATTGCGGAGTTGGGGGCGCGCGGCACCAGGGCGGCGGTGGTGATCACTGCGGGTTTCGGCGAAATCGGTGCCGAGGGCCGAGCTCTGCAACAAAAGGTGCTAGACGCCGCCAAGCCGCACCAGCTGCGCGTTCTTGGCCCCAACTGCTTAGGCATCATGGTTCCGGGCAAGGGACTCAATGCCAGCTTCGTTCACGTCCAGCCGCTCAAGGGCGATGTGGCGCTGGTGGCCCAATCCGGCGCGGTGGTTACCTCGATGGTCGACTGGGCAACCAACCGCAAGATCGGGTTTTCGCACCTGATTTCGATGGGCAACAAGTCCGACGTTGATTTCGCCGACCTGCTGGATTATCTGGCCGCCGATCCTCAAGTGAGGGCCATCCTGCTTTATATTGAGGCGTTGAGCAACGCCCGCAAGTTCATGTCGGCCGCCCGCGCCGCAGCGCGGCAAAAGCCGGTGATCGTGATCAAGGCCGGACGTAGCGATGAGGCGGCCAAGGCGGCCAGCTCCCATACCGGCGCCCTGGCCGGTTCCGACCGGGTTTACGACGCCGCTTTCCGCCGCGCTGGCGTGCTGCGGGTCCGTGATCTCGACGAGTTGTTCGACGCGGTCGAGACGCTGGCCATGGGAGTGTCGGTCAAGGGCGGTCGCCGAGTCGGCCGCCGCCTCGCCATCCTGACCAATGGCGGCGGTATCGGCGTGCTGGCCACCGACTCGCTAATCGAGGGCGGCGGCCAATTGGCCAAAATCGGCCCCGATGCGATGGTAAAGCTTGACTCCTTCCTGCCGCCAACCTGGTCCCGCGGCAATCCGGTGGACATCATCGGCGACGCCTCGGCCAAGCGTTATGCCGACTCACTGTCGATCCTGTTGGATGACAGCGATGCCGATGGCTTCTTAGTGCTTAATTGTCCAACTGCGGTCGGCGACAGCTATTGGGCGGCCCAAGCGGTGATCGACACCATCACCAAACATGCCAACGGCAAGCAACGCCCCGTGCTGACTAGCTGGCTTGGCGAGGGCACGGCGCACCAGTCGCGCTCACTGTTTGCCGCCAACAGCATCCCGACCTATGACACCCCCGGCGACGCGACACGCGCATTCATGCATCTGGTTCAGTACAGCGCCAACCAAGAAACCCTGATGGAGACCGTGGACTCGATCCCCGAGGACTTCACGGTCGACGAAACCTGCGCGCGGGCGATCATTGATCGGGCTCTAGGCGAAAAGCGAGCTTGGCTAACCGAGTACGAAGCCAAGCAGGTGCTGGCCGCCTATGCCGTTCCGGTGGTCGACACTCGCCGTGTGACCTCCCCCGACGAGGCGGCAGAGGCCGCCCGCGCCATTGGCGGCCGAGTCGCGCTCAAGATTCTATCGTCCGACATTACCCATAAGTCGGATATCGGCGGCGTCGTGCTTGGCCTCTCCGACCCCGATCATGTACGCACCGAAGCCACCGAGATGATGGAGCGTTGCCGTCTGGCCCGCCCGGATGCGGCAATCGAAGGCTTCACCGTCCAGCAAATGGCGGTACGAGCCGGAGCCCATGAGTTGATCGTCGGCATGACCGACGACAGCATGTTCGGCCCGGTCATCCTGTTCGGCCATGGCGGCGTCAGCGTCGAGGTGGTGGCCGACCAAGCGCTGGCCCTTGCCCCTCTTAACCTCAACCTTGCCAGAGAACTAATCTCACACACCCGTGTCTACCGGTTGTTGCGTGGCTATCGCGACCGTCCAGCCGCTGCCATGGATGATATCGCGCTTACATTGATCAAAATCTCCCAACTGGTCACTGACTTTCCCGAGATCAGCGAACTCGACATCAATCCGCTGTTCGCCGACCACTCAGGCGTACTTGCGCTTGACGCCCGCATCAAGGTCGCAACGCCCAAGCGGAGCGGCTCATCTCGCTTTTCGATTTCGCCCTATCCCAAGGAACTTGAGGAAAAGGCCCGCATTCCGGATGGCAGCGAGTACCTGCTGCGCCCGATCCGACCCGAGGACGAAACCGGATTGCAGCGCCTGATCGAGCGCATGACGCCCGAAGACGTTCGGTTGCGTTTCTTCGCCCCTATGCGGCAGCTATCGCATCAAGCAGCGGCGCGCATGACCCAGATTGATTACGACCGTGAAATGGGCATCATCGCGGTAGCATCACCCTTTCGCGGCGCCAACGCCGACATCCAGGGCGCCGTCCGTATTGATATCGACCCCAAAAATCAGACGGCCGAGTTCGCAGTGATGGTTCAGAGCGATCTCAAGGGTCATGGCCTGGGCACCCTCTTAATGCGAAAAATCCTAGCCTACGCCAACTCCCGCAATATCCGCGAAATCTACGGCGAGGTCCTGCATGAAAACGTCAACATGCTCAACCTGTGCCGCGACCTCGGTTTCACCCACAAAAATAATCCCGATGAGCCCGGCGTAGTAGAAGTTCGCCTAAAACTCTCCTAAACTTCCATGCCAACGCGCGCCAGGGGCCTGCCGCCCCTGGTCGCCGAGTTATGTTTATGTGTTAACTCCAACTATTCAAAACCGCCATATAATTGCCCCGCTCAAACGCGACCGGGTTGGGGCAGCGCGCAAGGTCCATGCTGCCCCGCATCTGCCCGAGCGACTCGTACTCATGCGCCTCCAGCCACTCAGCAAGGCCGGTCCGCAGCTTGGCGAGGTGATCAGGTCCGTGCATGAGCAGGGCTGAAACCACCTGCACGGCGTGCGCACCGGCCATCACAGCCTTGACCACGTCGGCGACATTGTGAACCCCGCCGGAACAGGCAAGCGAAGGGCGGACCCGGCCGGACAGGATGGCAAGCCAGCGCAGCCGCAGCCGCAACTCCTGTGACGAGGACAGCTCGAGTCGCGGCACCACCTCCAACAAATCGATATCCAGATCGGGCTGATAAAAGCGGTTGAACAAGACAAAACCGTCAATACCGGTTGCCTCCAGCCGCCGCGCCAAACCGCCAAGCGCCGAAAAATACGGCGAAAGCTTGACGGCTACCGGAATCCGAACGGACTCCTTGACTTGACGAGTGATGTCAACAACGCGGTTGTCTACTGCGTCGCCGCTGTCGTCAAGGTTGGCCGCAACGAAGTAGACGTTGAGTTCCAAGGCATCAGCACCGGCTTGCTCAATCAGCCTAGCGTAATCAATCCAGCCCTCGCTGCTGACGCCGTTGAGCGAGGCGATTACCGGGACTCGGACGGCGGCCTTGATCTTGGCAACGTGCTCGAGGTAGCGCTCCGGCCCGAGCTTGAAGTTTTCAAGGCTGGGAAAGTATGACAGCGCCTCCGCGAAACTATCGGCCGGTCCCTCGGCCGCCCGCAAGGTTTGGAGCCGGTCGCGCTTGATCTGCTCTTCGAACATCGAGTGCATGACAATAGCTGCGGCCCCGGCATCCTCCAACCGGCGTACGGTGTCGATGTCGTCAACCATTGGCGATGCACCCGGCATCAGCGGGTGGGGCAGCTCGAAACCCAGATAGCGAGTGGTCAAATCCATGATGTATATTCTCTTGATTCATGGTTTCCAAAGACACCCGGCCTTTGGTCGGGTACGGGGGCGATGCCCTAGCCTAACTCACTTGCCATGAGGTTCCTTGAAATCGGCAACAAAGCGCAAGCGATCCATCCTCAGCCGGGCCTCGGCCTCGGCACGCTTGAGCAGCATCTTGTAGCGTTCGGGATTATCACCCTCGACAACGCGGAAGCGGGCTTCGTTGTGCATAAAGTCGGCAAGTTTAGCCTTGATCGGACCACTGTCCAGTACCAGCGGCTTTTCGCCCGCCGCCAACCGACGAGGATCATAGCGATAGAGCGGCCAGTGCCCGCTTTCCACCGCCAGCTTTTGCTGGTCCAAACCATGCGACAGATCATAGCCGTGGGCAATGCAATGGCTATAGCCAATCACCAGCGACGGACCATCATAGCTTTCCGCCTCCAACAGGGTCCGTACAGTCTGCTGATCCTTGGAACCGAAGGCGACCTGGGCGACAAAGACATTGCCATAGGACATGGCCATCATACCCAAATCTTTTTTGGCACTGGCGCGGCCGGCAATGGCGAACTTGGCCGAAGCTCCAAGCGGCGTCGCCTTTGACTGCTGACCGCCGGTGTTGGAGTAAACCTCGGTGTCCATCACCAAGATATTGACATTGGCACCCGACGCGATGACGTGATCAAGGCCGCCAAAGCCGATATCATAGGCCCAACCATCGCCGCCAAATATCCAAACACTGCGCGGCACCAGATTATCGGCGATCTCAAGGAGCCGGCGGGCCGTGATGCCGTCGATGGCGCCAAGCGCCGGCTTAAGCTCAGCCACCCGCTCGCGTTGAGCCTTGATCGAGACCTCGTCACGACCGGTGCCCACGAGCAACTCGGCCACCAACCGTTCGGG
This sequence comes from Rhodospirillaceae bacterium, assembly GCA_037135115.1. Lineage (GTDB taxonomy): Bacteria > Pseudomonadota > Alphaproteobacteria > Azospirillales > Azospirillaceae > BOG-933. Next base: position 9,763 of record JBAXKX010000016.1, on the reverse strand, counting down.
CAAAAGACCAGCCAGCGACTCGAGGCCGCTGCGGGCCTGGGCAGCCAACTGGTCATAAGCGGTGCGCAAGCCGAATCCATACTCGGCGTTATCCTCAAACAACGAGTTGGACCAAGCCGGGCCACGGCCGTTGGCGTCGCAGGTGTAAGGGGTGGTGGGCAGATTGCCACCATAGATCGACGAGCAGCCAGTGGCATTGGCGATCACCGCGCGGTCGCCAAACAACTGAGTGATTAACTTGATGTAAGGCGTCTCGCCACAGCCGGCACAGGCACCCGAAAATTCAAACAAAGGCTGGAGAAGCTGAACCTGCTTGACGTTAAGCGGAACCTTAAGACGATCGACCTCCGGCAGGGTGAGGTAATACTCGAAAGCGGCCCGGTTATCGGCGCCAACCGCGCTGATCGGCAGCATCTCCAACGACTTGCGCTTGGGGTTGGCTTTGTCCTTGCCCGGACAGACCGCGACACACAGGGTGCAGCCGGTGCAATCCTCGGGCGAAATCGCCAGCAAATACTTGGCGCCTGCAAACTCATCACCCTTATAATCAAGCGAGCGCATGGCAGCCGGAGCCGCAGCCAAGGCCTCGGGCGCGCAGGCTTTGACCCGGATCACCGAGTGCGGACAAACCATCGCGCACTTATTGCACTGGATGCACAGCTCAGGATGCCAAAACGGAACCTCGGTGGCGATGCCGCGCTTTTCATACTTCGCGGTGCCAACCGGCCAAGTACCGTCAACAGGAAAAGCGCTGACCGGCAGCGCGTCGCCGTGGCCACCAAGTATCAGCGCCGTAACCTTCTGGACGAAATCAGGCGCATGGCTTGGCACGGCGGGCGGGCGATCGTGGCTGGCGGTGGCCAGGGCCGGTACCGATATTTCAACCAAGTGCGACAGCGCGGCATCAACGGCGGCATGGTTGCGGCGAACGATCTCCCCACTATGCCGGCCATAGGACTTGTCGATGGCGTGCTTGATCTGGGTAACGGCATCGCCCTTGAGTATACCGGAAAGCGCGAAAAAGCAGGTCTGCATCACCGTGTTGGTACGCCGCCCAAGCCCGGCCTCGCTCGCCACATCGCTAGCATCCACCGCCCACAGCTTGACTTTCTTGTCGATCGCCTCCTGCTGCACCGAGCGCGGCAGGCTGGCCCACACCTCATTGGCACTACCCGGAGCGTTGAGCAGCACGGTAGCGCCGATAGCCGCATGCTCCAACACGTTCATCTGATTGAGCAATGGAAAATGGTGGCAAGCGACAAAACCGGCAGTGCGAATCAAGTAGGGAGCGCAAATCGGCTCCGGACTAAAACGAAGGTGTGAAACCGTCGATGCCCCCGACTTGCGGCTGTCATAAACGAAGTAACCCTGGCCATGCAGTCCGGTTTCCTCGTGAATAATCTTCAGCGAATTCTTATTGGCGCCGACAGTACCGTCAGAGCCAAGCCCAAAGAACAGGGCACGGATAGTCCCGGGCGGGTTAATGTCAAGCTGGTTGCCGGGCAAACCATCAAAGGCCAGCGAGCTTTTACCAACATCATCGTTAATACCGATGGTGAAGCGACGCTTCGGCTTCTCGCGTCCCAGCTCGTCAAACACCGCCCTAACCATGGTCGGGGTGAATTCCTTTGATGAAAGACCATAGCGCCCGCCGATCACCACCGGGTCAGCAATGAAATGACTGTCGCCGGTGGCCTTAGCCTCGGCCAGAGCCGCCACCACGTCAAGGAACAGCGGATCACCCACAGCGCCCGGCTCCTTGGTACGATCAAGCACGGCGATGGCGCGGACGGTACCGGGCAGGGTTCCGACAAAGTCATTGATCGCAAACGGGCGATATAGGCGGACCGTAACCGCACCAACCCGCTCGTCCCGATGGCGCTGCAGATACATCGCAGTTTCACGGACGGTCTCGGCACCTGACCCCATCACCACGATCACCCGCTCGGCCGCCGGGTGGCCATGATAGTCAAACAACCGATAGCTGCGGCGGGTGCGCTGACCCAAACGGTCCATGGCGGCTTGCACAATACTGGGGCAAGCGTCGTAAAAAGGCTGGCCCGCCTCCCGCGCCTGGAAAAAGACATCAGGGTTTTGGGCAGTGCCGCGTATTTGTGGCCGATCGGGCGAAAGACCGCGCCGACGATGCTCGTCTATTTTGCCCTCATCAAGCATCGCCCGATAGTCGTCATCCTTTAGCGGCACGGCGCCATTCAATTCGTGAGAAGTCCGGAAACCATCGAAAAAATGAAGAAACGGCACACGTGATTGCAGCGTCGCCGCATGGGCAATCAGCGCCATGTCCTGAGCTTCTTGCACCGTCGAGGACGCCAGCAGGGCCATGCCGGTCTGGCGGCAGGCCATCACGTCGGAATGATCGCCGAAAATCGAGAGCGCATGAGTGGCCAAAGTCCGCGCCGCCACATGCAGGACGAAGGGCGTCAGTTCACCGGCAATCTTGTACAGATTGGGGATCATCAGCAGCAGACCCTGCGACGCCGTGTAGGTGGTGGCCAGCGCACCGGCCTGAAGCGCGCCATGAACGGCACCGGCGGCCCCAGCCTCGGACTGCATTTCGACAATGCGGGGAACGTCGCCCCATAAATTCTTCTTGCCCGCGCTCGCCCACTCATCGGCCAGCTCACCCATCGGCGAGGCCGGAGTAATCGGGTAAATTGCAATAACCTCGCTGCATCGGTAAGCAACCCACCCAGCGGCGAGATTGCCATCCATCAGCGTCGTGTCGTCACGAGTCGCAACATTATCAACCATGAAAGCCAAACCCCTTTAACACTCTGAAAAATAAGGAACATACGTTCCTCTGCGCGATACCGCCTAGGTAGAACCGCGCACCAAGACGAAACAAAATTTCTTCCCGCCCATCCCGATTATAATAAACGGTCTGATGCGAAGAATGCAATCATCCATTGCTGCATAACACCTCTCCGTATCTGCCAGCAATGGGCTATATTCCCATGATCAGACCCGGCATAGGAATGGCGAGCTTGCCTGTTCCCTGTGTCGGGCGATAACGTGCAAGAACACAAACGGGCAGCTGCGGCAGCGGCCCAAGGAGCACGATGATGGATCTGAGTTTCATTATGGTGCCATTCTTTACCGGCTTGGTGGCGTTCTCGCTGGCACTTTTCCACAATGTTTCTGCCATCAATATCGAATCAATCACCGTTCCCGGCTCGATCTCGAGCAAAAGTGGTTACACCGCCGACGTGGTCATCAAGCGGCTGGTCGACCGTATGCGAACCATTGAACTTGAGGCGGGAACGCGGGCCGATGCCAAGCAGGTCATGGTCAAAGATAAGGGTGGGTCTGCGGCGGTACTTGGCGATTTTTTCAATCTGACGCCGATGCTGCGGGTGGTACAGACCAGTTTTGGCCTGATCCCCTATACCTTCTCCGGCGAGATCGTGGTAAACGGCAACGAGTTAGAGATGGTGTTGCGTGGCAGCGACGACCGCCACAAAGAGACACTGATTCGCGAAAGCTCTGACCTCGGCGATGTGCCAGGGCTAATCGATAAGGTCGCCTACGAAGCGGTGCGGATGGTCGATCCCAGCATCATCGCCTCGTACCAGTTCAAAAAGGACTACCTGACCCACGACTTCACCCCGACCGAAGAAGTTATCCGACGGGCGCTGGCCTTGGACGACAAGCGACCTCACAAATGGGTGACCAACCTATGGGGCATCGTGCTCTACCAGGAGACCGACAACGAGGGAGCTATCGAAAAATTCAAGCAAGCGCTGGAAATCGACCCTACATTCGCCTCGCCACTGCTCAATTGGGGCGTTGTGTTGGCTCGCCAAGGCAAGTACCAAGAAGCAATCGGGAAGTTCATGCAGGTGGTAGAGAAATGGAACAGCGGGGATCACGCCGAGAACTTGGCCGCCGCCTATTCCGAGTGGGGCTTTTCGCTGGCGCTGCTTGGCCACACCGACGAAGCGTACGCAAAATTTCGTCAGGCGACTGAGGCCGACCCAACCTTCGCCGATGTCTACAGCAGCTGGGCTGAGGTTCTGAGCGCCGCCGGTCAGGCAGATAATGCACAGCTAATGACCGCCAGAGCCCTGCGCTTAGCACCAGTCGAACGGGTCAGCACCGACAACCTGATCGGCCGAATCCAGACCCTGCCAGCGGTCGCGGGCAGGCATTAAACCAAAACGCCAACGCAGGCGGGAAATATGGACGAGTCATGATCATAGCAAGCACTAACAATAGTTACGGCGCCGTCGCGCGCTTGTTTCATTGGGGCATAGCACTGCTAATTATAGCGCTGTTGGCCTCCGGTCTACTGGCCGATGTTCTGCCCAAGTCGACAAACATCCCCATCCACAAGGCGCTTGGCATCATCGTCCTAGCCCTCACTGTGGGCCGACTGGCTTGGTGGGCGGTTGATCGCGCCCGGCCCGCCGAAACCGGCCATGATTTGCGGGCATGGACGGCCTGGATAACTATGCCGCTGTTGCTGGCGCTCTCGCTGATCCAACCGCTTTCGGGCTGGCTGATGTCGTCGGCCGCCGGCAAACCGATCACACTTTTTGGACTGGCGACGGTGCCGCCATTGCTTCAGCCCGACAAGGGTCTCGCCCACCTATTAAAAGAAATCCACGAAACATCCGCCTTTATCCTGCTGGCCCTGTTGGCGCTCCACATTGCCGGTGCGATATACCACCATTTTGTTCTCAAGGATGGTGTCATGGCGCGCATGGTGTCCCATCCCTGCAAGCCCAGCTCCGAAGATGAACCCAGCCCCGAGATTAAACCCGTCATCAAGGTTTGCTGCGGGTCTTGCGGCGGCAAAGCTACCGACTAAAAGGGGCTGGATCAGGCTCCGAGTGGGGAAGCGTCGCCATACCGGCGGCCTCCCCCCGAAGACTAGGTTACTGCTGGAGTCTAGGTTACTGCTAAAGTAACGGTTACTGTGCAGAGGCGGCCATAGCCACGTTCTTTTCCCGAAGCGCCTGCAAGAACGCTCCAATATTGCCGCCCTTGGCCTGGATTACCGAGGCAAATTCCTGACGTTGGGTGGTGCTCATACTGACGCCTTCAACGACGACATCAATGATACCCAAGGAGTTGGCACGCTGGCGCACCCGCCACTCAACGTTGACCGGCGGGCCGCTGGTGCGAACAATGGTAGTGCTGATGAAGGCATCGTGCTCGCCATCAGGCCGGGATGACACGATGGTGAAAGTCTCACCGGAGTACGAATCAAATCGCTCGGAATACGAGCGCACCACCATTTCCTCGAACTGAACCAAATATTCCTGCTGCTGAGGCGGCGTAGCGACGGCCCAATAGCGGCCGAGCGCAAAGCGGGCAATGGTCTGAACGTCGAAGTTCTTTTGCAACATAGTACGGAACTTTTCGACCCGCTGAGCCTTACTCAGTTTGCGGTCGGCCATAATGGCCACCGCTTCCTTGCCCAGGGAATCAACGAAGGAGCTAGCCTGGGCTGGCAGGGACACGACCTGAGCCAGTGCGGGTGAGCCGGCCCAGCTGCAAAACGCCAGCAAGGCAAGGCATACAACAAATGATCGACAGATCGGCATGGGGCGTTGGCTACCAGTCGGTTTGGAGTCTTAGGGGTGCCGATCGCAGGTCGAGGCGTCACAACATGCGCCCGTAGCGCCCACGATGGCAGTTCAGCCACCTCATTAGCATGACCTTGCCGTTTCGCCAACCCCCACCAGCCAACCCCCACCCACCAACCCAACTTGCAGGAATTGGCGCTGACTTGTTTACCTTTGACGCCGACATCGATATACACGCAAGGCAGCGACTTTCGCCCCGGAGCCTCATGATGACCCATACCAAGTCCAGCCTTTCGGTCAGTTTCGAGTTCTTTCCGCCCAAGACCGAAAAGATGGAACAGGCGCTATGGCAAGCAGTATTAGATCTGGCACCGCTCGGACCTGGGTTTGTTTCGGTGACTTACGGAGCTGGCGGCGGCACCCGCGAGCGCACCCACGCCACCGTAAGCCGTATTCAGAGTGAGGCCGGCTTGACGGCAGCCGCGCATTTGACCTGCGTCGCCGCCACCCGTGAGGAAATAGACGCCATCGCCCGCAGCTATTGGCGAGCCGGCATCCGCCACATTGTCGCCTTGCGCGGCGACCCGCCGACAGCGGCCGATGGCTCGGGCGGCCTGGGCGGCGGAGGCTATGTTCCCCATCCCGGGGGCTACCCCTACGCAGTCGATCTAATCAAGGGCCTGAAGCGAGTCGCCGATTTTGAGATCAGCGTCGCCGCCTATCCCGAAGTTCACCCCGAGGCGGATTCGGCGGCGGCCGACCTCGACAACCTCAAGCGCAAGATCGATGCCGGGGCCAGCCGCGCCATTACTCAATTTTTCTACGATACCGAAAAGTTCCTGCGCTTTCGCGATTGTGCGGCCGATGCTGGCATCACGGTGCCGATTATCCCCGGCATCCTGCCGATCACCAACTTCACGCGCACGTCCGCGATGGCTGGCAAGTGCGGTGCCTCAATCCCTCCAGCCTTCGCTGCGGCTTTCGCGGACCTGGGCCAAGACGCCGAGGCCGGCAACCGAGTCGCCATCACCATGGCTGCGAGCCAATGCGAAAGGCTGCGCCAAGGCGGGGTCATCGACTTCCATTTCTATACACTCAACCGCGCCGACCTGACCTTGGCGATTTGCCGGGAACTTGGCGTGTCGGCCAAGCTGATGGCGTGAGATGGGGCGGCGTGAGATGAGGCGGGGCCTCCTCGTCATTGCGCTCATGACTGTTATGGCAGCCCCGCTCCGGGCCGAACCCCAGTCGGTGCCGGTGCATTCGACCTTCCAGACCCCGCCACCGGAGTCGGCCGAGACGCCACCGGGCAAGAGCATTCTCGGGGTCCGGCTGCCGACAATGCCCAAAATGCCGGCGCTGCCGACAATGCCTAAAATGCCGGTGCTGCCGAGCCTGCCCGACATGCTGAGCACGGTCGGGGCATTACCGGAGAGGATCGGCCTGCCCAACGCCAGCCGCATCATCGACAACCAGTTCGACAAGCTGGTGGCCAAGCTCAATATTGCCATTCCGGCGGTGGAGACGCTGGGCTATGAGGTGCGCAATTTTGAGGTCGACTGGACCCTGCCGCCAATGATCAAGGTCCGCCTGCAATCCTCCGAATCGGTTTCCGATGCCGAATACGAGCACGTCCTGCGCAGCGTCAAGGGCGATTACATCCTCGAATCGATCATCCTCAGCCTAAACGGAGTCCACAAGATCCAGACCGCATCGGGGCTGGCACCTTTTAAGCGCGCAGTGCTTGAGGTCGATATCGGTGTACCGCCCCACGTCATCATGACCTTTTCCGATCCGAGCAACAAATATCAAGACCGCTTCGCCGCCCACCGCGCCGAACTGAAAAAGGCGATGGCCGAGGGCAAACCGTTTCCGGCCAAACCTGCACCGCCGCCGCTGCCGCTTACTACTGCGACAAAAGACCCAGCCACCGCGATCAAGGACGCATCCCCGCCGACCACGATAGAGTGAGGCAACGCCCATGCATGGCGCAATATCGTATGAGACAGACTATTACGCCTGGACCCAGGATCAGGCCCGCCGCCTGCGCGAAGCCGCCGCACTCGGTGCCAACCTCCCCCTTGACTTTGAAACCCTAGCCGAGGAGGTTGAAAGCATGGGCCGCAGCAGCGCCCGCGCCGTCGTAAGCGCCCTCACCCGCATCATCGAGCATCTGCTGAAGCTGGAATATTCTCCCGCTGTTGCGCCCCGCGACGGCTGGGAAGACTCAGTCAACATCCACCGCGACCATGCCCAGCGCGAACTGGCGGACAGCCCCAGCCTGTACGGCAGGATCGACCTGCCCGGTGCCTATCTGCGCGCCCTGACCTTTGCCAGCCGAGGCTTAGCTCGTGACGGCACCCCCCTCTGTGGATTACCGACCACCTGCCCCTATTCCTTCGAGCAAATACTGGATATCGACTGGTGGCCGATCAATCGGCATGGACTGGAGTAAAAACACGGACCTTTTTCGTTTGGCCCTAATGTTATATATGAAACAAGAAAATTAGCGGGGACGGTCAGATGCTGCTACGGTTCACGGTCGACAACGTGCTGTGTTTTGGCACCGAAACCATCTTTTCGATGGTAGCTACCGCCGACGAGGCCCACCCGAACCATGTGATCAAAAAGAGCGAAGGTGAGCCGGCTCGAGTTCTGCGCGCCGCCGCCCTCTATGGTGCCAACGCCCACGGCAAGACTAGGCTGGTTGAGGCGCTGGGGTTGCTGAAAACCCTTGTGACCGAGGGAACGCGGCCGCAGAAAAAATTGCCGATCAAGCCGTTCCGCCTGAGCGCCAAGTGCATGAGTAAACCTTCGCGCTTCGAGATATTATTCCATCATAAGGGCGTATATTACGACTATGGGCTAGTGGCGGATTGCGACTACGTTCACGAGGAATGGCTGTGAGAGTAGCCTAGATTAACAATTATAGCAGGTAATCACGCCATGAGTTCAGACACCGAGTTTAAAAATTTTGTCGAACGACAGTGGGTAGCTGCAGCTGATAATGCCATTAACTGGTGTAAAGAGCGGGACGAATGGCTTTGCTATCTACAACAACTTTACGACAACATCGCCGAATATCTCGATGAATACATCAAAAGTGGCGCTATTACTATCAGATGTTCGACGATAGAGTTGAACGAAGAAAATATCGGCGTTTATAGCGCGAAGCGCTTGGCCATCATAATCGGGGCCCAAGAAATCGTTTTTACCCCGATTGGCACGCTTCTGATTGGATCGAAAGGCCGCGTTGATGTTGAAGGTAGCGCAGGAAATTCGCGCCTTGCCCTAATCGACAAGAACTTGACCAATGCAAGGCAGATGGTCCGCGTGACGGTCACAAACATACCGCCCGGGGGTCGCCTACCGCCGCCTCCCGAGTCGCCGCCCTCGCCTGAGAAAATTGAATGGGCGTGGAAGATCGTTAGTCGGCCTCCCGCCATGCAGTTTATCGAACTGAATAAAGATACGCTTTTTGAAATGCTTATGGAATTGAGCAATGGCTAGAAAGGTTTCGTTTTCGGGCAAGAACCTAAGTCCTATTGATGCCATCCTACATCACAGCGATACAGGTGAGGCGCTTACTCTATTCTTTTCGTCGGTTTCACCGTCATATCCGGTGCGCTTCGCAGGATATAAGCTCACCGAGGTGCATGCTGAGTTAGCCGACCGGCGTGCCGAGCTGGACCTCAACACGACCATGAGCTTGCTAGCGGCCGTCGAGGCGGCATTTCGCATAGATTATTTGCAAAGGTGCTACCAAAAGAAGAAGGATGATGTGTCGCGCCAGTTCTTCGAAATTTATAAAGAAAAGGCAACGCGCGTATCGCTAGAGGATGAGATTTACGAAGTCTGGAAAAGCAATACGGTCGGAAGTACGAAGCTAATTAGTGACCTACGTGGCGCGTTCAAATTTCGCCACTGGATAGCGCACGGCAGATATTGGACACCAAAGCTCGGTCAAAAATATGACGCCCTTTCTGTCTATCCGCTAGCCCTAGCGGCATTGAGCGACTTCCCGCTTATGGCAACGTGATTTTGGAGAAGCCGCTTAAAACGGTGAGGCCGATTGGGCAAAACTCAGGATTTATGCACAGGTCACAAACACTTGAAATTTCAACCATATTGCGTTGCGAAATATCAGTTCAAAATAGCGACGAGATTCACAATTCACACACAGAATTAAACGGATAAACCGGGACATCTCA
>JBAXKX010000015.1:0-21487 GCA_037135115.1 Rhodospirillaceae bacterium | reverse complement strand
ACCCCAACTCCTGCACCAACACCGACTCCGGCACCAACCCCAACTCCGGCACCAACACCAACTCCTGCACCAACACCGGGCTCAGCGGTAAGCGGCACCACCGCGCCGCCACGGGCCAATCCGACATAAAGCGCTGTCAAGTCCCACAAATTGACCGAGACCCCACCCAACGCAAGCGGAAGCCCCGGCTCAACCGTTTTGCGAGGAAAAACCAACCGGGTGCCAGCACCGCGCAACCGCTCGGCAAAACGCATTGGTCCGATCCGCTCTAGCACCAACACCGCCGGTACGTTGAGCGACAGTTGCAAGGCCTCACGGATGGTCATCTCACCATGAAAGCCGCGATCGAAATTGGCCGGGGCGTAGTCACCGAATCGAGTAGAGACATCGGACACCAAGGTCTCGGGATGAACGACCCGATCATCGAAACCCAGCCCATAGATGAAAGGCTTCAAGGCCGAACCCGGCGAGCGCACGGCCCGAGTCATATCGATCCAGCCGTTGCGCGCGTCATCGTGAGCGGCGGGGGCGCCGACATGACCGATAATCGCCCGCGTGGCATTGTCGGCAACCAGGATGGCCAAGCCGCCGTGCTCGACCAAGCTCGGCAGTTCGCGTCGGGCTACCGCCTCCAACTGACGCTGAAGCCCGCCGTCAAGCGTGCTTGCCACCATTACCGCGCCAGGATGACGGACCAGCAGTTCTGCGGTCAAATGCGGTGCCAAGCCGGGGAACGGCTGCATCACGGTCGGCACCGGCTCTTCCCGCGCCTCCCTAGCCTGACGGCCAGCAATGACCCCGGCCGCCACACCGCGACCAAGAACCTTGTCACGGGCTGACCGGGCCTCCGCCGGGGCCCTATCCGGACGTAACCGCCCCGGTGCCTGTGGCAACGATACCAACAAAGCCGCCTCGGCAAGGTTCAGCTCACGGGGGCTTTTGGCGAAATAAGCCCACGCCGCCGCCCTAACCCCTTCAAGGGGGCCACCGAACGGAGCCAACGTCAAATACATGTCGAGGATGGCAGACTTGTCAAAGCGCCGCTCCAATTGCAACGCCCGCAGCATTTCCAAAAGCTTGCCCGGCAAGGTGCGCCGGTGAGGCTCCAACAACCGGGCCACCTGCATGGTCAGGGTTGAAGCCCCCGACACCACCCGCCCGGCCGCAAGGTTCTGTCCGAGCGCGCGAACCAGCGCCATAGCATCGACTCCAGAATGAGAGCGAAATCTCCGGTCCTCATAGGCTACCAATAATTCAATGTAGGCGGGAATAATGTAGGCGGAACTAATACCGTCTGCTGGCAATCTCCAGGTTCCCGCACGGCTGGTGAAAACCCGCAAGGGCGCTCCGCTACGATCGCATACGGTGCTCGAAACATCGCGCAAACGCTCAAGCGGCGGCGGAAACAGACGATCAGCCACCACGACAAGGGCCACAACCAGAGCCGCGACCGTAACCAACCTTCCCCATCCTCGCCGAACAACCATCAAGGAACCATGATCAGAATAATCCCACACCAAACGGCTTAGATAATAAGTTGGTTTGTCGGCATAACCACTGTGATAAAATCACGAAAGGTCAAAAAAAAGGATGGTGACTCGATGACTTGGCTTGCTCCGTTGTGTGGTGGCGTTTTGATCGGATGCGGTGCCGTCCTGCTAATGGTCCTTCACGGCCGCATCGCCGGCATTAGCGGCATCCTCGGCGGCCTGTTGCCACCCCCTAAAAATGGAAGCTGGGAACCGGATAGAGGCTGGCGCTGGGCATTCCTCGGCGGTCTGGTGGCCGGGCCTCCAGTTGTGGCGTTTATTTACGGCATTGCTCCGTTGGGGATGCCGATTTTGTCGCTGCCGTTAATGGCGGCGGCCGGGCTGCTGGTCGGGCTGGGCACCGGACTAGGCAGCGGCTGCACCAGCGGCCATGGCGTGTGCGGGCTGGCCCGGTTATCGGGTCGCTCGCTGGTGGCAACCCTTGTCTTCATGGCAACCGGGATGGCCACCGTCTATCTGATTCGCCATGTATTTTAAATAAAGGGGGGGTGGAAATTGCGACCAATCATCGTGGGGCTGTCGTCGGGGCTGCTTTTCGGCTTCGGATTGGCTTTGTCGGGGATGACCGATCCCCTGGTAGTCACCGGCTTTCTTGACTTGGCGGGAGCCTGGAACCCGGCGCTGGCCTTTGTCATGGCGGGGGCGCTGACAGTCACCGCTGTGGGCTATAGAGTCATCTTCAAACGAGGACGGCCGCTGTGGACGGACAGTTTCACCCTGCCGACCCGGACTGCGATCGACGCTCGGCTAATTCTTGGCGCGGTACTGTTCGGTATCGGCTGGGGACTTTCGGGTTATTGTCCAGGTCCAGCCTTGGCCTCTCTTTCTGCCGCTACTCCTGGCGTCGCCGCATTCGTGACTGCAATGATCATCGGCTTGGGGATAGTCAGGTCCCAGCGCTCCTAAACCAACGATATGCACTCTGGATCAACGCGGTATCGGCACAACCTTAATCTGTTGCATTAAATCAACAGCGCGGTAGAGATCAGCGGCGGACCGGCAAGGTTATGGTTGCGATTTCGTTAAAATGCGATCAAGCTCCCTCTTGTTGAAGACAACAGGCGTTGCAAACAGATTATTTCAAGACAAGGCCACCCACAAAGACCCCTCCGCCGCACTTGCCGGAGGCCCGGGTCCAGCCATCTTGAAATAATCCCAGGGGAGGAAGCAGTGACAAATACCGGCTCGAATACCTCTTCTTTTTTCGAAGCTGACCACATGAACGTGTTGGCCGGCATGTCCAGAACCATGGGCTTTGGCCGCACCATCCGTGCCGGTTTACAGTCGTTGGCGAGAATTTATCGAACAACCGACCTGCCGCGAGTCCGCTGTGACAGCTCCTACAGTTTTGGCCTTCCCATTCTTGACCGCCGGCGCGAGACCCTCGTCGCCATCTACACTGCCTTCAATGAAGAACTGCGGGTGCTAGGCGGCAGCAGCGGTTCGATGCTGCGAGTCAATAAAATCGCCAATACATTGGTCAGCATTATCGGGGAGTTCTTCGCCTTCGAAGAGACGCTAATGGCCGATACCGACTACCCCGGACTTGACGCGCACCGCATTGATCACGGCCGCCTGTTGGAAGACATTGAGCGCGACATCGGGCGAATCCAAGCGCAAGATGCAGATATGTATGATCTCTCCCATACGATCGGAAGTTGGTTGACGAAACACATGGGCAAGGAAGACCGTCCGCTGGCCGATCACCTCCGCTGCAGCACCGCCGTTCAGTCTTTTGCCACCCGGGCTTTTGCCACCCGGGCTTTTGCCACCCAGGCTTCTGCCAAGCAGGCCGCGTAGCCAATTAAAACCCGTCAGATTCCCGGTCAGTCAAGTATTCCTGCGGCGCTGGCGATCGGCTGATCACCAGCGCATAGGCCATGACCGCCAAATTGGCCGAGCCGATCAACAGGAAAGGACCACAAGGGCCGACCGTATCAAAGAGATAACCGCCGACTTCAAGCAGTATGATGATCCCGATCCCGCTCACCATGTTAAGCGCGCCGATCATCGACCCGCGAAAAGTCCTGGGGGTAAGGTCGAAGGCCAAAACGTCAGGAGAAAGCAGGGCTCCGACTTGGCCAAGCGCGATCAATATCATAGGAACCAAAACTATCCCGTCAAAGGGATTGACGATAACACCCATCAATAGGAATCCCACCCCCGACGTTGCCATGCCAACGATAAGCGAGTTGAGGCGACCCAGACGCTCAACCACGATCCCCCAGCCCAGGCTAGTCACCGCCAGGACCAATCCGACAACGCCGATGACAAAGCCGGCATGGGCGGTCGCCTGCTCTTGAGTTTTGCCCACAAGTTCGGCGAAATACAGAGTCCACAGCATATAAAAAAGACCGATCACCGCGACGTCTCCGCGCGAAAACAAAGCGGCAGCGAAAGCAACGCGAAGCCGCGACTCGCGCGCCAACAGATCCCTAATCTGCCGCCAGGGAATACTCCGTCCGGGATTTCGGGGCGCGACATCAACCAGCAGACGCAGCACAAGCCACGCGCCGATCACCCCGAGCACGGCATTGAAAAGCATTACGGTAATTACACCCGAATGCCGGGGAATCTGCATCAACACCGCAAATACCAGGGCGCTGCCAAAGGCCATCATCGAGGTGGCGTTCGACATCTTGCGAGCGCGGCTGTCATAATCGGTGAAATCACCGGCCAAGGTCGCCAGTTGCGGCCAAACCGCGCAGGTTCCCAGCGACATGATGACTCGAGCCAAGTAATAAAAAGCGATGCCGCCGATGCCAAGCATAGTGCCGAGCTGATAGCTGAACGGGGCAAGGAAGCCGCCAACCGCTCCCACAATAAAGCCTCCGACCAGAATCGGCACCCGGCCAAGGCGGTCCGACAGCACGCCAAGAGCGCCGATCACCACCAGGGTCAGCAACTCCGCCACCACTTGGACGTTGGCATTGATCATGCCAGCGCTGTCAAGGGAAAGCCCCAGTACCTGACGCAAATAAAGCGGCTGCACAGCCACCGCCAGCGTCATGAAAATCATGGAAAGAGCCGCGATAAGGTAAACAGCGTTCCACCGCCGGGCATCTGCCGGATTAACTGGGTTTGCGGGGTTTGCGAGATTTACCGGGTTTACCCTGGGCCGCCTTATCCCTCTTTCCGGTGCCATGCCCCGTCCTTGTTGACTTTAACCATTAGTGGCGTAACGCAGGTGAGATCATTCCCCAAAAGCTTTCCCGAACGCAATGGCAAAGATGGCATCGGCGAGTGCTTGGCAACTATTGAAATCCAGTCTATCTTCTGTGCCGTATGGGGCTTGGAGGCAAAATGAGTCTCCCGACCCGTTGCAAGAAAGGCGCGATGGACGACATGGACGACGCGGAACGGCAGAAAACTCGAGAAACCACAGCCGTTCAACTGGCTGCAGCACGCCAGTACAACAGCGGGAACATGGGTATCGGGAACATGGGCAGGGCTTCCCCGCCCACAGTGCGGACCGCGCCGAGTCGGCACCGGCAAATGGTTAAGGTTCAAAGCATCAGCGAAGATCTGCGCCTAATCGCCTCACGCGCCCTGCTTTTGCTAGGCTTTTGCAGAGCAAAACACACCCCGATCAAGCAAATTTCATCACCGGTACGCAAACCGCCCCTGCACAAACCGCCCAGTGTCGCGCTGACTGTGCCACAAAAGGTAAAATCGACACGTCCACCAGCAAGTCTCTCGCCTAATTTCCCCCCGCCTAATTTATTCACCGGCCTGCTCGAGCGCGTCGGATTAGTGATTGAATCGGCGCTGAAACGGCTCAAGCCGCCAGCAAGGGTCAAGCAAGTAGCCAAGGCAGCCAAGTCCGGGGGCGGTCCGGGGCGCGCGACTCGGCGCTAACTTGTTGACCGCCTTGGTTAGTATCGCTGGTTTGGCGGCCTGGAAGTTTGGTCAGGAACCGGTCGAGTAGGGAGGTTTCATGGGAAAACCGTTATGTACGGTTATGATCCTGACATCGTCTTTTTATGCTTGGTTGATGACGGCAACCGGTATTCAGTTGACGCAGTATCGGCCGGCTTTCAGTGGCCTAGTCGGGGATGCTCAGCCATATGTTCTGGCCGGCTTGGTTCATATTGCCATTACGTATTTTTATCTTCGGCTTAGTTCGCCGACGCTGATGAATCGGCGCGAAATGGTGGCCATGCTTTCGGCGGCGCCACTGGTCTTTATATTCGTCGGCTGGTCAGTCTTCATGTCGTCCTATTCAATCATGTACGAACGCCGGTCTGAAACGGCACGAGTCGAGTCGTCCAACGAACTACAGATGATTTCCGATGATATGCGCCAGATCGATAGGCAGATGGTCTCCAACTTTGCCTCGACACTGACCAATCTCAGTCAACGCATGGAAAACGAAATACTCAGACCGGAGCCCGGGGTCAAGCAGGGCTGCGGCCCGCGCTGCCGTGAAATACGCTCGGCCCAAACCGATTTTCAGAATTACCAGCATCTTTTGACGCCACTTTTCGTCTCCGCCACCATCAGCGCCGATCTGGGCAAGGTTCTAGGCAGCCTTGAGGGCGAACTGCAGCAGGTCGAGGCACGGTTCGCCGATTTTGACGCAGCCCTCATCAAATTTGGCCGCTTGAATGCCCTGCTTGCCGAGCGCGTCGCCCCGGTCGAGGAGGTATCCAGCCGCCTATCGACGCAGTTTCGCATTCAGATTGAACGTCTAAGGGTAAAACTTACCAATTTGCGAGGAAACGAGCGCAACCTCACCGATGCCAAATATCGCGGTCTGACCGAGCTTGTCAACGACGTCTCCACGGCCATCACTTCCGGCCAGATTGCCCGCTTACTGGATTTGTTTACAGTAATTCTTATTGCTGTCGCCCCCGACTTTCTTTGCCTGATCGTGGCCCTGCTATCGCGAAGCCTGACCAACAAAACTGAAATAGATGCGGAGGAAAAGCATGATAAGGTAGAAAAGAAGGAATCAGAATCAATTGTGCAGTGGGGAAAACGTCAGATCGTCGGCGCCCCGGAACCCATCCCGCTAAGGGACGTCAAGGCGATGCTCATGGCCCACATGAAAGAATCGGCTCCGCCCCCGCCGCTAAATATTGCTGTGGCTCCACCTCCGCCTCCTATCGACAGCGCCGCTGTGGCCATTGGCATGGCCTCAGCCAAGGCCCCGCTCAATAAGCCGCCTACCGAAGCGGAAACCATCTATGATCGACTAAACAAGATTGAGTTTACTGGCACGAGCAGGCGTAGGGTTCGTCTAGTACATGACGGAGATTAGTTGTAGATATTATTGCTGCAACATTTTTATATTGATTCCCCTGACCGGAAAAACATGGAACAATTACTCCCCGAACGCTTCAATATTGCTAAGTATTGCCTGAGCTATAATGCTCGATATCAACCGGGCAAGACAGCGCTGATTATCGTCGGCGACTGTGGGCGGGAGCGGCGCTGGAACTATTATGAGCTTGATCTTGCCATCAGGCGGCTGGCGGGCGGGTTGCTTGCGCATGGAGCCCGCCCGGCCGAGCGGATAATGATCCGCATGGACAATGATTTACCCTACCTACTAGCGTTTTTCGGCGGCTTGGCAGCCGGGCTGGTTTCGGTCCCGGCATCGGCGGCGTTGACCGGGGAGGAAGCGGACTTCCTGCGCGACGACTCGGAGGCGAGCTGGGTGGCGCAATCCGGCGACCTCGCTTTTCATCGGCCGCTGCCAGCCAGTGTGCGCGGACTCGACGCCGCCTTGGTGCTGTCCCTTGCTGCGAACGGGCCGGAGATCGATTACGCCGACACCGCCCCGGGCGATCCAGCCTACTTGATCTACACCTCGGGCACCACCGGGCGGCCCAAGGGTGTGCTCCATGCCCACCGCAGCGCCTGGGGTCGACGGCCAATGTACCAGGGCTGGTACGGCATCGGCCCCGACGACGTGATGCTTCATGCTGGCGCCTTCAACTGGACCTATACACTGGGGGTTGGCCTAATCGACCCTTGGGCCAACGGCGCCACCGCAATACTTTATAATGGCACGCCAGATCCGGCGATATGGCCAGAATTGATCGCCCGTTACGGCGTTACCCTGTTCGCCACGGTGCCAAGCCTCTATCGTCGCATCCTCAAATACGGTGACATTTCTGCCGCAAACCTCGCCACTTTGCGCCATGGCCTGACGGCGGGCGAGGCACTCTCTCCGGCCCTGCTCGCGGCTTGGCGTAAGCGCACCGGCAAGGAGCTGTTTGAAGCATTAGGTATGAGCGAAATTTCCACCTATATTTCCACCCATGCAGGGATGACGACACGGCCGGGCAGTCCCGGCAAGCCCCAGCCTGGTCGCCACATCGCCATCCTTAATCCAATTACCGGAAGCGAACTACCGGCTGGGGAAACCGGCTTACTTGCCATCCACCGTTCCGACCCCGGGCTGATGCTTGGCTATTGGAAACGGCCGGAGGAGGAAGAACTTGTTTATCGTGGCGAGTGGTTCGCGGGCGGCGACCTCGCCCACCTGGATGCCGATGGATATATCTGGTTCCATGGCCGCAACGATGACATCCTTAACACGCAGGGATATCGGCTTTCGCCACTAGAAATTGAGCACGTCCTTTCTCTCCACCCCGAAATTGCCGATGTCGCGGTCGCGGAAGTCGCGGTATCAGACGAGGTCAGTATTCTTACCGCCTACGTAGTTCCTCACGCAATTACCAGTGAAGCTTCCAGTGAAGCGGCCAGTAAAACATCAATTCTTGAATGGGCCAGTGACCATCTTGCGGCCTACAAACGCCCTCGCCAAGTAATTTTCCTTGCCAAACTACCACGTACGGCCAACGGTAAGTTATTGAGGCGTGAACTTATAAACATATTGTAAGCGTCGCGCCACATGGCGCGGGGCCGCGTCGCGGACTAATACCGCCGCCAGACATGGGCGATGTGTCAATCATTCTGATCGGCGGTATTACAGCATCGACTTAATGGCCAATAGCAGGTCGAACGTCGTAAACACGACTATTCTCGCCCCGGCCGCATACAATTCGTGGGCCTTGTGATAGCCCCATGCAACACCGATCGCCCGGACTCCGGCCCGAACCGCCATCTCGATATCAAAAACAGTATCACCGATCATCACTGTATCGACGGCCTTGGCACCGCTTTCGGCCAGGGCGCGCAATACCATAGCGGGATCGGGCTTGCCCGGCCCGGTATCGGCGGTTTGCAAGGTCACGAAAAAACTTCCGAGATCATTGTGCTCGAGCGCGGCGACCAAACCGCGCATTGATTTTCCAGTAGCAATGCCAAGCTGCACGCCATCGCTTCTCAACGTTTCCAGCACCTCACGCAGACCGGGATAGAGCGGCTCACGGAACTGTCCCGACTGCCGCTGACGCTGAAACTCGCGTTTATAGCGCTCTACCAGAGCCTCTTGGCTGGCCATCGAGCCACTAGGCAACAAACGCGCGACCACCACATCCAAAGGCAGCCCGACCACCCGACGAATCATCTCCGACTCGGGAGGCTCGCCCAGCCCTTGACCCTGCCACGCCGCCAACATCGCCGCAATTATGGCATGTTGGCTGTCTATCAGTGTTCCGTCGCAATCGAACAGGGCAAGGCGCACGCGAGGCATATTTTCTTGGCCCATTGCATCTCCCAGCCTAAGTTCAGAGCCGCTGATATTATGACCGCTAGGACTCATGGCGACCCGGCACTGCAGGCACGCTGCATTCAAATTGTCGAGCATAGATCGCCAGCCGCTTGTCATGTTCCAAAATATGAGTCGCAAGCCAATCCAGCACCGGCTGAAACAGCTCGCGCTTGGTCACATGCTTGGCCACAGCATTGTTCACAGCTTCTTCAATTCTTTGCAGTATGGCGATATGACAATTTGTGTGCTCAATGCACTCAGGAAACTTAATTTGCGCCATAAGATTTTCTTCGCGTAAACAGTGCTGCGAAAAGTTGAAATGAAGCTGCTTTATCGCCAGGGCGAAGTACTCGTCATCAACAATGTCGGTGCCATATCCCATTATTTGGTTATAACTGTTGAGCAACAGTTGATGATCATCATCAATGCTTTCAACGCCTGTGCGAAGCGCCTCCGACCACTCGATAATCATCGTCCCTGTCCCCAATCTTCCGCCTCACCGGCGTTAGGTCACGTAATGATACCCTGAAGCAAAGGACCCGGACCAATATGGCTCAAGCACCTTCGGAATCATCCTCGATTTCTTCCGCCAGATCGGCAGCCAGCTCGGCGAAAAGAGGGGCATCAACGGTCAACCCGCCATTCTCGCAGATTCTAGTAAACACACGGTATGCGTATAGAATAGCAACATCATAGACGGCATCATCGACATCCTCGCTACGATCATCACCTATTCCTTGTTCTTTCAACGTTTCAGCAACATCCTGAGAAGCTGCTTCCAGCATCGCTTCCATCGCTTGCCTGCGCAAAGTCGACATTCACATCCCCCATTCTGCTCATCAGCGTGATAATAAATACAAATTTCCGTCTTCATTGACCCGATTGTAACATGGGTTTCCGGGGCGCCATGGCTAAATCGTGCCGCAGCCAAAAAAAACCGCCCCTTCGGCGAAGGTTACCGCCCCCGCAATTACAAAATGGTGCCAGACCGCGAGAACAAATTTGCCGTGGGCTGCGGCTCACATTGGGCTACCCAAACCCCGCCTCCCGTGCTAGAAAATTGAGTGCCCGGGAAATCGGCCCAAATTGGCTGGAACCTGACCCGGTCTGATTGGGGGATCGTCTAGTGGTAGGACAGCGGACTCTGACTCCGCCAGCCTAGGTTCGAATCCTAGTCCCCCAACCACACTACGGCTGACCCCTTTACTTTCCCTTGTTCAGCAGTGCCAGCACCTCCCTGGCGGCAATCGGGATATTGGTGCCGGGTCCAAAAATCGCAGCAACCCCGGCCTTAAAGAGGTGAGGGTAATCCTGGGGCGGAATGACACCGCCGGCCACTACCAGTATATCGTCGGCACCCTGAGCCTTCAGCTCGTCAATGAGCTGAGGCACCAGGGTTTTGTGGCCGGCAGCCTGGGATGAGACGCCTATGATATGGACGTCGTTTTCGATGGCCTGACGGGCAACTTCGGCCGGAGTTTGGAACAAAGGGCCAACGTCCACGTCAAAGCCGATATCGGCAAAGCTGGTGGCGATGACCTTAGCACCACGGTCGTGACCGTCCTGGCCCATTTTGACCACCAGCAGGCGCGGCCTGCGGCCTTCGGCTGCGGCAAATTTAGCCACATCGGCCTGGATCGCAGCAAAGCCTCCGTCACCCTCATAGGCTGCACCATAAACCCCGGATACCGTCTTGCTCAACGCCTTGTGGCGACCATAGACCTCCTCAAGGGCATCAGAGATTTCCCCGACCGATGCGCGCAGCCGGGTCGCCTTTACGGCAAGATCGAGCAAATTGCCGGAGCCATCCCGGGCGGCGTTAGTCAGATCGGTCAGCGCCGCGCGAGTCAAGGGCTCATCTCTTGCGGCACGCATGGCGTTGAGCCTAGCTATCTGCTTGTCGCGTACCGCGCTGTTGTCGATATCGAGCACGTCAACGTCGGCGACGTCGGCCGCCGCGACCTTGTACTTGTTGACACCGACCACCACCTCATCACCGCGATCAATGGCGGCCTGACGACGGGCGGCGGCCTCCTCGATCAACAACTTAGGCAGGCCGGACTCGACTGCCTTGGTCATACCGCCCATGGCTTCAACCTTGGCGATAAGTTCGTCGGCAGCGGCAGCTAGGCTAGCAGTCAGCGCCTCGACATAATAGGAGCCGCCAAGCGGATCAACTACCTTAGGAATACCGCTTTCCTCAGCGATGATCAACTGGGTGTTGCGAGCGACCCGAGCCGAAAAGGCGGTCGGCAGGCCAAGCGCCTCGTCAAAAGCGTTGGTGTGGAGAGACTGGGTTCCTCCCAGCACCGCCGCCATCGCCTCAATAGTGGTGCGAACCACATTGTTGTAAGGGTCCTGCTCGGTCAGCGACACGCCCGAGGTTTGGCAGTGAGTGCGCAACGCCAGCGAGCGAACATCCTTGGGATCGAACAAGGTCTTCATGTGCTGCGCCCACAAAAGCCGGGCGGCGCGCAACTTGGAGATCTCCATAAAAAAATTCATGCCAATCGAGAAGAAAAACGACAGGCGCGGGGCAAACTCATCAACCTTAAGAC
This sequence comes from Rhodospirillaceae bacterium, assembly GCA_037135115.1. Classification (GTDB taxonomy): domain Bacteria; phylum Pseudomonadota; class Alphaproteobacteria; order Azospirillales; family Azospirillaceae; genus BOG-933. The sequence goes on along the minus strand of JBAXKX010000015.1, from coordinate 9,752 downwards.
CCTTGGACAAGGCGGCGCGTACGTATTCAAGACCATCGGCAATAGTAAAAGCCAGCTCTTGTACGGCGGTGGCCCCGGCCTCCTGCATATGATAGCCAGAGATTGAGATCGAGTTATACTTCGGCATGTTGTGTGAGGTGTATTCGATGATGTCGGCTATAATCCGCATTGAGGGCGATGGCGGGTAAATATAGGTGTTGCGAACCATGAATTCCTTCAAAATGTCATTTTGAATGGTACCGCTGAGCTTTTCCAAACCTACGCCCTGTTCCTCGGCGGCGACGATATAGCCGGCCAGCACCGGCAACACGGCACCGTTCATGGTCATAGACACGCTCATCTTATCGAGCGGAATGCCGTTGAAGAGAATTTTCATATCTTCAACCGAGTCAATCGCCACTCCCGCCTTACCGACGTCACCGACCACGCGCGGGTGATCGCTATCATAGCCACGGTGGGTCGCCAGATCGAAGGCGACCGACAGCCCCATCTGACCGGCGGCAAGGTTTTTACGATAAAAGGCGTTGGATTCCTCGGCGGTCGAGAAGCCGGCATACTGGCGGATAGTCCAGGGCCGGTGCGCATACATGGTTGCCCTGGGGCCGCGGGTGTAGGGGGGGAAGCCGGGCAGTGACTCAAGTTCCAGACCTTCAAGATCGGCGGCAGTGTAGAGCGGCTTGACCGCCAGCCCCTCCGGCGTTTGCCACAGCAATTGATCGACCGTGCCGCCCTTGCCGATATCCTTTGCAGCCAATGCCGTCCAATCGGCCAGCGTTCTCTTGGAAAACTCCGTCATCGCCCTATCCTCTTTGTGCGTATTCAAAAATGGCCCGCCAGATCGATACGGCAGGAACGATAGCATTGACAAGCCCTCCGCGTCATCTCTCGCGGTTTGCGTGTATTTTCATTGCAAGGTCCCCGACGGCAATTGCTTGCCTTTTTTGGTTGCGCCTTGGTTAAGCCCTGGTTAATCAGTTGAACCTTGCATACGTATGTGTGCAGTGTAATCTTGCTGACGGCTTTGAAATCTACCGTTTATGTCCGAACGACTAGCACTTGGAAAAGCAGATGAGCGAAATTGACACAGCAGGCGCGCCGCATGACCCAACCAACCGGATGGTGACAATCGGCGGCCGGCCGGAAAGGATCGGTCTTGACGCCGCGACATGGAACGCTTTCGATGAAATTTGTCAGCGCGAGAATATGACGGACAGTGAGCTGTGCCAGCTCATTGTTGAGCGTGACGGCAGGAGAAACTTCGCCGACAGTATCGCCGATGCCGTCATTGCATATTTCAAGGCCGCCGCCAGCTTTGGCCCGCCCCGCCGCACCGGGTTTTCAGAACCAACGCTCAGCCGGGCCGTTCAGGCCGCTCTCAACGCAGTTGGTCCATTGCCCTAGCCTTACTGCTATCCACAGACCAGAACTGGACGGCGGCAAAACCGCAGAAAGACCGGGCGGCGACCGGCGGCGACGGCCTTTTCTTCATACCGGGTAGCTGGCCAGTCACTGGGGCGAATGCGCCAATCATCCGCCCGTTGCGCTGTCCAGGCAAAGGCAGGATGGTGCCAAGTCTGGTCAAGCATCCAGGTCACCAGACCAGGATCATCACTAGCCAAACGCAGCTCGGCCCCATTCTTGAGTACCCGAGCCAGACGCTCCAGATTTTCCGGGCCAATAAAACGACGCTCCCAATGCCGCTTTTTCGGCCAAGGGTCGGAGAACAGCACGAAACAGCGCCCGATCGAAGCGTCAGGCAAGGCATCAAGCAGAAAACGTGCATCGTCATCAAAGATACGGACATTGCCTAGCCCCTCGCGCTCGACATGATCAAGCAAGCCGGCAACACCATTGATGAACGGCTCGCAGCCGATAATGCCAATGCCGGGATGGGCCACCGCCTGGGCCGCTAGATGCTCGCCGCCGCCAAAGCCAACCTCAAGCCAGAAGTCGGACACCGGCATGGGAAACAGTGCAGCTGGATCCAGCTTGGTGCCAGGAACCGGCCGCTCCAACCGAAGCGCAGGCAACAACGACTCGAGCAATTGCGTTTTACGTCGCCTCAGCGGGCGGCCACAGCGCCGGCCATATAGCCTGGGCAAATGCGGCAAATCTGGATCCAACAAATCTGATCCCAAAAAATCTGGCCCTAAATAGAACCGGAGGAGAATCTCCCCTCCTCCGGCAATTGTCAAACAAACCGACTTGGCAACTTATGGTTTAGATTTTGAAAGTAGCCTTAAGAACGTCGACCAAGCCGGTCTTTTCCCACGAGAAACCACCATCGACCTCCGGCTCGCGGCCGAAATGGCCATAGGCAGCAGTCCGGGCATAAATCGGCTTGTTGAGACCCAGATGGGTACGGATGCCGCGCGGGCTGAGATCGACCAGCCGTTGGAGTTCAACCGACAGCAAATCCTCATCAACCCGTCCAGTGCCGTGGGTGTCGATATAAACTGACAGCGGCCGTGCCACCCCGATGGCGTAGGCCAGCTGGATAGTGCAACGGTCAGCCAAATGAGCTGCCACCACGTTCTTTGCCAGGTAGCGCGCGGCATAAGCGGCCGAACGGTCAACCTTCGTCGGATCCTTGCCCGAAAACGCGCCGCCACCGTGCGGAGCGGCACCGCCGTAAGTATCAACGATGATCTTGCGTCCGGTCAGACCCGAATCGCCGTCCGGACCGCCGATGACAAAGCGCCCGGTTGGGTTGACGTAAAAGGTTTCCTCGGGGCACATCCAACCCTCAGGCAGAACGTTAACCACGTGCGGGCGGACGAATTCGCGTACTTCATCCGAAGAAATCGACTCGTGATGCTGAGTCGATACAACGACCGAAGTCGCCCGAACTGGCTTGCCGTTTTCGTATTGCAAGGTCACCTGACTTTTGGCGTCGGGGCCGAGCAGGGGGGTCGCTCCCGAATGGCGGGCTTCGGCCAACGAGTGAAGGATGTTGTGGGCGTAGAAGATCGGGGCCGGCATCAGCGCCGAAGTCTCGTTGCAGGCGTAGCCGAACATTATGCCCTGATCGCCGGCACCCTCGTCCTTGTTTCCGGCGGCGTCGACTCCGACTGCAATGTCGGCAGACTGAGAATGGACGCGGACGATGACCTCCGCATTCTTCCAATGAAAGCCATCCTGCTCATAACCAATATCTCTAACCGCACGGCGCGCTGCAGCTTCCATCAACTCATGCGTGATCGACGCAGGCCCGCGCACCTCTCCCGCGAGGACAATCAGATTGGTTGTGCAAAGCGTTTCGACCGCTACTCGGGCATAGGGGTCCGCCCCAAGAAAAAGATCTACGACGGCATCCGAAATGCGGTCGCAAACCTTGTCAGGATGACCTTCGGAAACCGATTCGCTGGTAAAAAGGTAGTTGAGTTTTGCCACAGTGAGCCTCGGTGGGTTGCGGGGACGGGAACGTGACCGCCCCCTCGGCGCGGACACTCGATTACGTCCATCTTGCAAGCTTCGGCCCCCTGGTCAAGTGGTTTCCCAAGAACCCCGGTTGCTCCCCCGCCGATTTAACCTATAGTGTCGTTCCTAAAGACTTTTTTATGAGCGAGGTCCCATGCGTGGTTTTGCCGCCCTGCACGCTGCCCTGATCGCAGCCCTTCTCCTGGCCGTACCCGCTGCGGCCGAGACCGTCCATGGCCTGTCGCTCTATGGCCCGCCCAAATATCCCCCAGATTTCAAGCACCTCGACTACGTCAATCCCGATGCCCCCAAGGGTGGAGAAATTCGGGTGGCGGCGATGGGTAGTTTCGACACCCTCAATCCCTACATCCTGCGTGGTCAGGCGGCGGCCGGACTATCCCAGACCTTTGAGACCTTGACCGAAGGTACCGGCGACGAGCCGGTGAGCGAGTATGGCCGATTAGCTGAAACCATCGAGGTAGGGCCTGATCGTGAATGGGTGGCGTTCACCCTGCGGCCTCAAGCCCGATTCAGTGATGGTGAACCGGTTACCGCAGCCGATGTAATCTGGAGTTTTGAGACCTTGCGCGACCAAGGCCACCCACAATACCGGCTCTACTACGCGAATGTTGCTAAGGTGGAACAAACGGCGGAGCGCCGAATCAAGTTCACCTTCAGCGGGGCGCCCAATCGCGAGTTACCGCTGATCATCGGGCAATTGCCGGTGCTCCCCCGGCATTGGTTCAGCGAGAAGCGCCCGTTCAATGTTACTACCTTGGAGGCCATTCCCGGCAGCGGTCCTTATCAGGTCGCCGATGTTCAGGCCGGGCGCACCATCTCGTACCAAAGAGTCAAGAATTGGTGGGGCCGAGACTTGGCCCTTAATCGCGGTCGTTTTAACTTCGACATCATTCGTTTCGATTACTATCGTGACGCCGATGTGGCCTTTGAGGCATTCAAGGCCGGTGCCGTCGATCTTCGCATGGAAAATAGTTCAAAGAACTGGGCCACCGGATATGACATTCCGGCAGTCAAGGATGGACGGCTCAAGCGCGAGGAGATCAAGCACGAGGACCCACAGGGACTGCAGGGCTTTCTTTTCAATACGCGCCGGGCAACATTCCGTGATCGAAACGTTCGCCGGGCGCTGGCCTTTCTGTTCGATTTCGAATGGACCCAGGCAAATTTGATGTACGGCCAGTACGTCCGCACCAGGAGTTTTTTTTCCAACTCCGACTTGGCCGCAACCGGCTTGCCGTCGGCCGCCGAGTCGGCACTGCTTGAGCCCTACCGCAGCCAACTGCCCGAAGAAGTCTTTACCCAGCCCTTCGAGCCGCCCAAGACCGACGGCAGCGGCGCCATTCGCCAAAACCAGCGCCTTGCCCTCGAATTGTTCGTCAAGGCGGGTTGGGAACTGCGCGAGGGCAAGCTGGTCAACGCCATCTCCGGCCAACCGTTCGCCTTCGAGATATTACTGGATCAGCCCATTTTCGAACGCATCGTCCAGCCCTATGTACGCAACCTCAACCGAGTCGGCATCAGCGCCACCATTCGCATGGTCGACTCGGCGCAATACCAGAACCGACTAAATAATTTCGATTTCGATATGATTATCGATACGATACCGCAGTCGCTTTCACCAGGCAACGAACAGCGCGACTACTGGACGCAGGCGTCCGCCGATCAGCCGGGCAGCCGCAACCTTGCTGGCGTCCGTGATCCGGTGGTGGATGCGCTGGTGTCGCAGCTGATCGCGGCTCAAGACCGCCAAGCCCTGCTTACCGCCACCAGGGCGCTTGATCGAGTGTTGTTGTGGAATTGGTACGTTATCCCCCAGTGGCACAATAATCGTCACCGGATCGCCTATTGGGACCGATTCGGCCATCCGGCAACCGCCGCCCGCTACGGTCTGCCCTATGAGAGCACATGGTGGGTGGACGTCACCAAGGACGCAGCGTTGCACCGATGACCACGCCACGAAACCGGTTCAAGATCAGGCGGCAGCTATAACCAGTATCGTATTCTCGTCGCAACATTCGACCAGCCGCAGCAGGTCGGGCAGCGCCAGCGCGACACAGCCTTCGGTTGGCTCATAGCCCGGTCGGACGACGTGGAGGAATATGGCACTACCCAGGCCGGGAACCGGTGGGCGGTCGTTGTGTCCAAGCACTACCACCACATCATAAAGGCCGTCGTCCCGCCACATTCGTTCATGGCTGGCGGCGAAAGGCAGGCTGACCGGTTGGTTGTAGTCGGGATGGTCGGGATCATCGCACCAGCAATCATCGGGCCGGAGTTCCGCGACCGCCAATCCGGTCAAGGGTATTACCAGACGGTCAGGGCGGTAAAGCAGATGGCGCAGGGGAAATTCGCCGGCTGGGGTCGCGCCATCGCCCTCGCGCTTGGCGACGCTGATGCCGCTGCGGCCAATCGCGCACCGCACTTGCCCCCCCGGCCAAGCAAGCAAGCCAAGGCCAGCATCCGTGACCTTAATAACCGTGACCATGCCCGGCATCGCCCGCCCCTCTAGGACGCTTCATGACCGGGGGCAAAGGGGTGACAGTAATGATGGCCCTTGCGCAATGCAGCACAGGCCTGGTCGGCCGCATCCCTGCTCTCGAAAGGACCGGCGAGAAGACGGATGAACTTGCCCTTCTTCGCCAGGGTCACCGTCACTGTGCTCGGCTCAAGCCCACCAAGCACGGCCGGGTTGGCAGCCTGCAAGCCGCTCCAAGCCTGTTCGACCAAGGCACCGTTACGATAAGATTCCAGGTGTATGCGATAGCCGCCACCGCCACCGCCACCGCCACCGCCACCGCCAGCACCGGCCGCTATAATCTCGTTATTCGGCACCGGCTCAGGATCCGGCAACGCCGACGCCACCGCCACAGCATCATGCGTCATAGTCCGGGGCCCATCGATCCAGCCGGATTCCTGCTCCTCCCGAGTAAGCGGTGCCCCAGTCAACGGATTTATGACCATGCCGTTGCCAACCCAAACCCTTGGTTGCCAATATATGCCACCAGCAACCTGAAAGGGCGGATATGACAGCGCTACGGCTTCAGCCATAACTGCGGCCGGAAGCGCAGCAGCATCAACTATAACTGCGGCCGGGGGCGCGGCTGGGGGGGGCGCAGCCTGGGGCTCAACCGTCAGTGTGATCGGCGCAGAACTGGCGGAAGGCAACCCCCGACTTGAAGGAGAAGGTGCCGAAGCCATCGCCAGCTGCTTCACAGGAACCACGACGGTCTCCGAACGGCCAGCTTGAGGCGACGTGCCGCCCAGGTAATAGTCACCGGCCGAAGATGCGCCCATGATGCTGAGGGCGACGCCGACGAAGCGGAAACTCATAGCCTGGGCTCCTTAATCATTCATTGGTTAGTTTCAGCGCCTGAAGTCCGCCCGAGAGCTTGTCAGCGTTCGAACGGGTGCCCTGGTTGAAGACGCCCCAACTGATCAACCCTTCCTTAAGATGGCGATAAAGCTCTTGTTGCTGCGTCCAAGTATCAGAAATCATTCGAGTAATCGACTGGTGGGAACGCACGGTCGGTGCGCCGAAATCAGGCTGGCACGGTGCGATCGTCTCCAGAAACTTGGTTATCAGCTGACCTTCTGCCGGAGTGGCCTTTTTTTTGTCAAGCATGTAGGTAGGATAGGGACTATCATGAGTGTCGCTTGGTGCCTTGGCACGCAAGGGGGCGAACCCTGGCGCGGCTTCGGCGTCGGAAATGCAGGTCGAGGCACGACGCAGCTCGGCGATGATCTGTTGGAACTCGGCGGCCTGAACCTGGGGTGCCGACGGGGTTGGCCCCGCGCTTTCACTAGTCCGTCCGCGACTAGCGCAACTGGAAACCACCAACCCGGCCACCAGCACAAGTCCCGCTAGCAAGTGTCCGGGTCGACTCGCAATTCTAGCTGATGTCTTTGCCAATTTCATAACTCACGCATTACGTTCACGCGGCCCGTTCACGCGATGATCTTGCCGATTCTTATCACCAAGCCCAGCCGGTTCAAAGCAAGAACCAGTTGCCGAACAATTAATTAAACTCAGCTATGGCACCAGGGTGACGCTCAGCTCTCGGAGTTTTAGCCCCGGGTGTCGAGACCGTTAACAGGACTGTTAACAGGACGAATGCCGGACCGACCGGGGGTGCGGCCCATTGATTGATATTTATCGAGGTTACGCATCATCAGGATTTCGATACCGTCGCCATTCGGTATGTTGGGAACCATCGGACGTGGTGTGGTGATCGGCGCAGGCGGCGTGAAGGACTGGACAGGAATTGGCCTAGCTGCGACCAACGGCATAAAGCCGGAATTGTTATCAAGCGGCCGGATCGCAACAGCGCCGTTCTGCGGTTTGAACTGGGGACCGCTGGCCGGCATATATTGTGGCAAGGTCGGGGGCGGCAAGGTCGGGCTTAGCGTCCGGACTGGGGCTGATAGTGGAACTGGGGCTGATAGTGGAACTGGGGCACCAGCTGATTCCTGGCTGGCTCTGGCGGGCACAATCGGCAAGCTGTGGGCATAACCGCCGGTGCGACGGCCGGTGCCTAAATAACCCGGCGGCGGTGAGTTGTTAGTCTGTACCGCGCCGTGCGCCGGCATCCGGGAAGGGCGGGTAACTGGCTCAAACTGCGGTGCAGGAACAGCTGCGGCAAAGTTGGTGGCGACAGGAGTGTTAACGGCGGGGGCCGATTCCGTCTGCTCCGCCGAAACCATCTGGCCGCCCGACGCCAGGTCCTGCGCCAGCATTTGCAAGGCGCTTTGGTTGGCGATAACCAAATTCTGGCGACCACGCGAAGCCGCGCTCATCTGTTGAAGCGGGGGGGGCGCAACCGGAAGGGCTAGGGGCGAGCGGGGTGTAATCGGAATGGCAAGTGCCTGAGTAGGAACAATAATTGCGCTGGGCACAGAGCTTGGCAACTGAACGGGCTCGGCTGCGGCAGACAATGCTGCATGGGCCGGCCCCGGCTCGGCTGCGGCGGTTTTGGTCGAGTCGTCGTGGCTATCCAAAATGCCGCTGGGCGAATCGTCACCGGACAGGAAGGCGATAAATTCCTCCTCGGGATCGAAGCCAACGGTTTCATCGAAGATCACGCCAGCAGTGGCCAACACGCCCCCTACAATGCCGCCATAGAGAAAGCCGCCAAGAATTTCACCCTGGGGCCGGATGGTGTCGCCAGTGACCCGACGATAAATAGCCTCGACGATCGGAATGTGCTGAAGAGGATTTATTATGTCGATCACGTCCTTAAAGGTCAGTAAGTCGCCATCATCAATGGCGCCGATTACCTTGCCACCACCATTAGATGACCCGGCCTTGCTGGCGCTCGCCTTGGCCGCAGCCACGGCCGCTGGTGCAGGAGCGGTGGCCGCCAACTTATTCCAATCGGTTTTGGCAAAGGCTTGGCTGAAGGGGTCTATGGACATGACGGAAGCCTTTGACAAAGGTCAACCGCACGGCAAGCACATATCGTGCCAATTGATTTTCGGCGGCGTGCCTAGCCCGGAAGCAACCAATACCAACTGCCCGGCATGAATTGCCGGGTTGAACCTGATTAAAACAGGTGGCCGCCGCGCAGCGCCTTGGTTCGCAGATAGGCTTGGTTGTGGTCGTTACTGGGGATAACATGGGGAACGCGCTCCACCACCTCGATGCCGCACCGGACAATCTGGTCCACCTTATCGGGATTGTTGGTCATCAGCCGCACCCGATTGATGCCGAGTTGGCGCAGCATCTCGACCGCCGGCAGATAAAGCCGCTCATCGGCTTCGAAGCCCAACATCTCATTGGCATCCAGGGTGTCATAGCCCTGATCTTGCAGCACATAGGTCCGCAGCTTGTTGACAAGGCCGATGCCGCGGCCCTCCTGGGCGAGATAAAGGACGATACCGCCACCCTGGGCTGAAATATCATGGATGGCCCGGCGCAATTGGTCGCCGCAGTCGCAACGCAGCGAGCCCAATAGATCACCCGTGAAACACTCGGAATGGAGCCGAACCAGGACCGGCTGATCGATCAGGGGCTTGCCTATAATCATTGCCAAGTGCTCGTGGCCGCCATTGCCGGGACGAAAGGCTAGGATGCGGGTATCCGGAGCGCCAGCCAACGGCACCGGTGCCTCGGCAACCAAGCGCAAGGCTCGCGCCTCCCGTCGCTGGTAATCAGTAATGGATGATGCCCGCAGCAATAACAATCCCTGACGTTGGCACCAGTCAGCATCCGGGTGAAGCCCGGAGTCGACAAGAGCCACCACAACGGTCGGCAGCAGAGCCGCCAACTTGGTTAAACGCACGGCGGCAACGGCGATGGCATCCGCCTCCCCCTC
>JBAXKX010000014.1:0-22232 GCA_037135115.1 Rhodospirillaceae bacterium | reverse complement strand
CGCATATCAGGGCCAAGCCCCAGGAATACGTTGATTGCATTCGACGTAAGCAGGCGCTACCGGACTATGCCCCGCTGGTTGGAAAGCTTCTGTTCACAAAAGCTCCAACATCGAAAACTGCGATCAAGAACACTAATGCCAACGCCGCCGAGCAATTAAACATCCTGCGCTGGGAACTGGAACGCAAGGACTGCGTCCTCGTGATGGATGCGTACCTGGAGTATTTTTCCAATACAGACACCACCGTAGCCAAGCGCTTTACTAAGCTTCAGGGACAAATTCGCGACGCCCATACCGACTTGAGTCACGAGCGAATAACCTATACAATAGCTATCCAGCGCATACTTGACGCCGATCGCGTTTTCTGGCGGAGCGCCTCAAGCAAGCACCGGGACATGGCGATCATCTTGAACCAATCCTGGATTGACGAAATTCCGACCCAGTAATTCCTTTTGCCTTACTTGCACCACTTGAGGACTGGGTTGCGGGCGGCTGCGGTTTCGTCCAGGCGGCGGCGTGGGGCATGAAGCGGAGCGGCATGAAACGAGGCACTGTCGCCTGCCTTGGCGCGGGCGGCCAATCCCTTCATGGTCGCAATGAACTGATCGATTGAACGCTTGGTCTCGCTCTCCGTTGGCTCGATAAGCATAGCGCCGTGGACCACAAGCGGGAAGTATACGGTCATGGGATGGAAGCCCTCATCGATCAGCGCCTTGGCAATGTCAAGGGTGGTAACTCCCGTACCCTTGAGGCTGCTATCGTCAAACAGCGCCTCATGCATGCACGGGCCGGAAAAAGGCGCATTGAAGTCGCCCATCAGCTTGGCCAGAATATAGTTGGCACTGAGCACGCCATCGGCAGAGGCTTGACGCAGGCCGTCGGCACCATGACTGAGGGTATAGGCCAGCGCGCGCACGAAAACGCCCATCTGACCGTGGAACGCCTTCATCCGGCCAAGCGCGAGCGCGGTGCCGTCCTCCTCGTCCCGGCTCTCAATCGAACGAAAACCATCGGAGTCGTGAAGGATTAGCGGCAAAGGCACGAAGGGGGCCAGCGACTTCGAGAACACCACCGGCCCGCTGCCGGGGCCGCCGCCGCCATGAGGGGTGGAAAAGGTCTTGTGCAGATTGATGTGCATGGCGTCCACGCCCAGGTCAGCCGGCCGCACCCGCCCGGCAATGGCGTTAAAATTAGCACCATCGCAATAGAGAAAGGCCCCGGCCTGATGCACCGAGTCAGCGATCTCGATAACGTCGCGCTCAAACAGGCCGCAGGTGTTGGGATTAGTCAGCATCAACGCCGCAACGTCGGGGCCGAGTCTGCCCTTGAGCGCCGCAAGGTCAACCCGGCCATCAGCCGTAGCCGGGATAGATGAGACGGTGAAGCCTAGCGCTGCCGCCGTCGCCGGGTTGGTCCCGTGCGCGGATTCAGGAACCAAGACTCGCCTACGCGCCTGTCCACCACCGTGGTCGTGGGCGGCACGGATGGTCATCATTCCGCACATCTCGCCATGGGCTCCCGCCGCAGGCGACATCGCCACCGCAGCCATGCCGGTCAGGGCCTTGAGCCAACCGGCCAGGGCATCTATCAACTCGAGCGCGCCCTGAACCGTAGACATCGGCTGCAACGGGTGAATATCGGCAAAACCCGGCAACCGCGCCAGTTTCTCGTTGAGACGCGGGTTGTGCTTCATAGTACAGGATCCCAGCGGGTAAAAGCCAGAATCAATAGCATAGTTCTTCTGACTCAACCTAGTGTAGTGGCGCACAACTTCGGGTTCAGATAGACCGGGTAGACCGATAGCACCACGAGGGGCTACGCCACCAAGTCTAGTCTTAACCATGGCCGGCTCAGGCAGGTCGACACCACAGGCACCGGGTTTGTCGAGTTCGAAAATCAGGGGCTCATCCATCTGCAAGCCGCAGTGGCCGGAAATCGTCGCGCCGGAAGTAATGGCGCCGGAAATCGTCGCGCCGGAAGTAATGGTGCTCATCATGTTACAGCAACTCCGCCAAGCCCCGGGCAAGGGCATCCATATCCGCATCGGTGGTACATTCGGTGGCCGTGACCAGCAGCAAGTCGGACATGCCATCGTCATCGGGGAACAGCCGCACAACCGGCACCCCGGCCAGCACGCCCCGCTTGGCCATCTTATTTACGACCTTATTCGCCCGCCGATTGAGATTAACGGTAAACTCGTTAAAGAATGACTCGTTGACGACTTTGAGGCCCTTGATATCTCCCAGCTTGCCCGCCAACCTGACCGCCTTGGCGTGGTTTATGCGAGCCAGTTTGGTGAAACCCGCCTCACCAAGCAAGCTCAGGTGAATCGAGAACGCCAGTGCGCACAAGCCTGAATTCGTGCAGATATTGCTGGTCGCCTTCTCACGCCGAATGTGCTGTTCACGCGGCGTCAGGGTCAGCACCCAACTTCGGCGGCCGTCAACATCCCTAGTCTCGCCGACCAGTCGGCCGGGCATCTGGCGAACATAGTTTAGTTTAGTCGCGAACAGACCGACATAAGGGCCACCAAAATTGAGCGGGTTGCCCAAGCCCTGCCCCTCGCCCACTACAATATCGGCACCCATGGCACCGGGCGGGGTCAACAGACCTAGCGATACCGGCTCAGTAACCACAACAATAAGCAGAGCACCCACAGCATGACAGGCGGTGCCAAGCGCGGTGAAATCGTGAACATGGCCAAAGACATCAGGCGACTGGACAATAACGCAAGATGTGGTGGTGTCGATGTGACTGAGCAGCGATCTGCGGGCATAGGGGTCGGGCGGGCGCGCAACTATTTCGGCGCCGCCGAAATGGGCCAACGTCGCCGTGGTATCACGATAATGTGGATGCAGGTTGCCAGACAGCACAACTCGAGACCGCTTGGTCACCCGATTGGCCATCGCCATCGCCTCGGCACAGGCAGTAGCGCCATCATACATCGAAGCGTTGGCGACATCCATCGCGGTCAGCATGGCGACCTGAGTCTGAAACTCAAATAGGTACTGAAGCGTGCCCTGGGCAATTTCCGGTTGGTAAGGCGTGTAGGCGGTCAAAAACTCGCCACGCTGGATGAGATGATCCACCGTCGCTGGCACATGATGGCGATAGGCACCGCCGCCGAGAAAACTAGGAACACTACTAACCGAAAGGTTGCGCGCTGCCATGGCACCAAGCGCGCGTTCCACCTCAATCTCGCCCTGATGAAAGGGCAGACCGGGAATCGGGCCGGGCAAGCGAGCCGCCGCAGGAACATCGCAGTACAGCTCGTCCACCGAAGCCACGCCGATCTCGGCAAGCATGAGCCGACGGTCATCATCGGTCAGGGGCAGGTAACGCATCAGGCCAGCCCCTCCAGATAGGACTGGTAGTCGGCAAGATCCATCAGTTCGTCGAGCTGGAGCGGATTGGCGATCCTTAACTTAAAGAACCAACCTCCCGCCATTGGCTCGGCATTGACCAGCGCCGGCTCCGCACCGATGGCAACATTAACCTCGATCACTTTTCCGTCAACCGGGGCGTAGACCTCGCTGGCAGCCTTGACCGACTCGACCACAGCCGCATCGCCACCCTGGACTAGGTCGCGGCCAACTTCCGGCGTCTCAACATAAACGATATCGCCCAGGGCCTGCTGGGCATGGTCGGTGATACCGACAGTTCCGATTTCACCTTCAACCAAGATCCACTCATGATCCTTGGTGAATTTCATAACGCTCATGATACCTCCATCCCAAAGCCGTGCGGTCAGAGCATGAATATGCATTTTCAGCCACGGTAATAATTCTGCTTGACGAAGGGCAAGGCTACGACCTTAGCCGGCAGATTTCTGTCGCGAACCATCAGGGTCAACGGCGTGCCCGTTGCCGCATAAGGAGCCTCAACATAGCCCATGGCCACCGGGACGTTGATGGTGGGGCCAAAGCCGCCACTGGTAATGCGGCCAATCGGACGACCCTTGGCGCAGACGATCTCGGTGCCTTCGCGGGCCGGGGCGCGGCCATCGGGTCGGATGCCGACACGCCTGCGGGGCGGTCCATCGGCCAGATGCCTGATTATCGTCTCGGCTCCAAGGAATCCGCCCTCAAGCCGGCGGCGCTTGCCGATCGCCCAGGACAGCCCGGCCTCAACCGGAGTTATAGTCTCATCAATGTCGTGACCGTAGAGACAAAGTCCCGATTCGAGGCGCAACGAATCGCGAGCACCCAAACCAATCGGCGCTACCTCTGGCTCAGCCAGCAACAGCCGCGCCACCTCCTCCGCCTTCTCGCCAGCCACCGAGATTTCAAAACCGTCCTCGCCAGTGTAGCCGGAGCGGGTGAGCAGCAATGGAATACCGCAGACATTGGCCTCAGCATAGCTCATGAATGGCATCGACGCCGCCCCCGGAACCAAGCGACCCAGCACCGAAGCCGAAGCCGGTCCCTGAAGCGCCAGCAGAGCCCGACCCACCAGATACTCGACCTCGACCACGCCGACGAGATGGCGGCTCAGGTGGGCAATATCGACGTGCTTGCGGGCGGCGTTAACTATCATGAACAAATGATCTCCCGCATTGGTGACCATCAAATCATCAATTATGCCGCCATTTTGGTTGAGCAGCATCGAATAGCGGATGCGCGACGGCTCAAGCCCCACAATGTCACCCGGCAGCAGCGTCTCAAGGGCAACCGCCGCACCTGCCCCGCGCAACCGCAGCTGGCCCATATGCGAAACGTCGAACAGCCCGGCCTGGGCACGGGTGTGCAGATGCTCCCTGAGGATGCCGGCCGGATAATGCACCGGCATCTCGTAGCCGGCAAATGGCACAAGCTTGGCGCCAAGTTCCCGATGTAAGGCATTGAGTGGCGTCAGGACATTGGTTTCAAGAGTATCGCCCACAGGCCATTCCATTCTAATCAAAGGATCAGGGCCAAAATTGACCTGAAATTCTCCAACCGACCCCGAGGCGGAACCTAACGGCTCGGGCCGGAAAGTCAACCATGCCTGACATGGGATACGGCTAGTGGCTGAGGCAGTAAGAAACCGTCCGATCGTCGACGCCAGGATAATCGCCAGCGGCGGCAGCGGCGGCTGCGGCGGGCGATGCCGGATTGGAGTCACAACGGTTGCTTTTGAGGCAGTCAATAACCTCACGCTGCGATGGCGTCGCTAGGGCTGATTGCCGAGCTTCAGCCATCTCTAGCATCGCGCGACACTCTTCGGCGCTGGGCGGACACCAAACACCTTGACCGCTATTGCGGCAACTACTGGCAACGCCCGAGGTCCGATCTGTACGGATAACGGTGCCAGGGTCGCTGAGTTGAATAGTGTAACGATAGTCTCCAGCCACAGCCACAGTAACTGTAACTACCGCCACGAGAGAGAGTAAAAAAGCCAATCCGGCGTGGCGCATGTGTATTGCTCCCGTGCCCGCTTAGACCGTCCGGAAAACCAGTTTTTTGGATGCAGCGAAGTTGAAGAACATCCCCGCAATCGACCCGGCGGCGACACCAAGAAAAGGATGGGCGGCGACTATTACCGTTCCGGCCACCAGCAAGACGAAAGTTGTATAGTTAATGACACCACCGAAGGCATTGGCGACTATGAACCTAGCCCATTGGCGCAACGCCGTACCGTCATGAGCGCCGCGAAAGGTGAAGCAACGGTTAAGTGCCCAAGTTGTAGTCGCTGCAACCAGAAACGAAACAACTCGGGATCCATAAGGGCCAAAGGCCGTAACGGCAAGCATCAGATAAAGAACCGCTACATCGACAACAAACCCGACAACACCAACCATACCGAACTTGCCGAACTGAAGACCAAGACGGCCAAGTCGGGTTGCAGCCAAACGCTTGACTGTAGCGACGGTCACGGCAGCTGGCCCGGAGCCATAATTTCAAGGTAGCGCATCCGCTTCATCTCCTTGCGCCCTCGGGTCACGGTGTCTAAAATCAAACCGCAAGCAAGACTGAGAAACCCCAATAACATAATGCCGGTCGCCAAAACAGCGGTAGGAAAGCGCGGGACTAAACCAGTCTGAATAAAGGTCATTATCACCGGCCATGACAAAATGACAGAAATAGCAGCGAGCACTGCAAACAAACTTGCAAAAAAGGCCAGCGGACGTTCTTCCTTGACCAGCACAAATATTGTCCAGAGGATGCGAAAACCATCATGGAAAGTACGCAGCTTGCTAGTAGAGCCCTGAGGACGATCCTTGTACGAAGTTTTAATCTCCGCCACCGGCATCGCCAGTTCCAGCGCATGAACGGTTAGCTCCGTTTCAACCTCGAAGCCACATGACATTGCAGGGAACGACTTGACGAAGCGGCGCGAGAACACCCGGTAGCCCGACAGCATGTCACCAATACGGTCGCCAAATATACGAGCGACCATGCTGGTCAAGATCAGATTGCCAAAGCGGTGACCAGGGCGATAGGCGGCCCTTATTTCAGTGACGCGAGCGCCATTAACCATGTCTAACTGACCGTCAATCAGCAGCCGAATCATAGCGGGAGCGCTGGCCGCGTCATAGGTATCGTCACCGTCTACCAGCACATAAATATCGGCTTCAATGTCGGCAAACATCCGCCGGACCACGTTGCCCTTACCCTGAAGTGGCTCGGACCTCACCACCGCACCAGAAGTACGAGCGACCGCGACCGTACGATCTAGTGAATTGTTATCATAGACATATATAGCAGCTCCCGGCAATTCCCGCCGAAAATCACCGACAACCGAAGCAATCGCCGTTTCCTCGTTGTAGCAAGGCACAAGCACGGCGACTCGGAGCGGGCCTGAAACTGGGACTAACGACTGTTTCATAATAAAAAAAGCCGCTCAATGGCAAAGAATGCACCAGCGGGGGGAGTCACCCCCCCGATTACCACCAGAGGCGCCGCCCCTGAACCTAAATACTAAAGCACGTCTTTAGGCACACTCATCAGCTCGTTGCGGATACGACGTAGCGTTGGCTTGTTCTCAGCAGTGAAGCTTATCGGGCGACACAGGTTCATGGCTGCGAGACCGACCCTGGCCGTAAGCAGTCCATTGATCATCCCTTGACCAAGCCGACTCGAGATCGCCGCAGCCAACGAGCCGCCAAGGACATCGGCCGCGACATGACCGACACTTTCCGCAGCACCTGCAACTGCCAGATTAGCCAACATGCGCCGCATCAACCGCCAGCATCCGAAATGACCGGGACGGGCACCATACAGCGTCGACACTTCACGCACCATCTTGAGGTTGCGCCACAGTACAATGGCGACATCAAGGGCGGCCGAGGGGCTGAGCGCGGTGGCAAGCGCGGTGTCGCGCGAGGCCCGAAGCACCGAAGCATAGGCAAGCTGGTCGATGCCTGCCATAACTTGACGATCTATCAGCGCGACTACCTCGCCGTCATTGTGGGCGTCGGTGACTGCATTATTGAGTGACTGCAGGGCCGAGGCCAGATCATCGCGCCCGCCGTAAAACCGAGCCATCGTCTCTGTAAAGGCCAGACCGCCACCATGACCGTTAGCCGCTACCAACTGGTCTGCCTCCACCCGCAAGCCATCGATTTGGCGCAAGCGACGAACCGCAACCATCTCGTCGAAGGCAAGTTTAAGCGCGGTGCCAACGGTAACCGACAGCACAACTGTAACAAGCACGCCCAGGGCATGACTGACGGCAAAGGAGCGGCCCATCAAGTCGGCGGCGTCGAAGGCGAGAGCCACCACAACCAGCGCCACGATACCACCAAGGAACGCGGGCAACGCCCAGGGCCGCTGCGACCAGATGGATAGAGTTGCCAACCGGGCGGCTTGACCGGTCACGCCAGCTCCAGAATCATCAAGTTCACGAGGCACCTCGCTCTTTGATTCAAAAGGCCGACTCGGCTCGATTTCGACGGGCGGCAGCCATGACGCGGCCCGAATATTCGCTGTGCTCATGCCAAGTAATCCCCCAAAAGGTAATTGAGCGCCTGATCCAACCGAATATTGGGCAGGCCCCTGCCGTCCCGGCCGACTCCGGCGGGCGGTTCAAAGTCGAGGAAACGATAGGGTTGCGTCACGTCTTCAGGAAACAGGTCGGGGCCGTCAGGAATGCCCCCGGGAAAGAGAACGGTCGGACGCTGGCGACCAAGCGGCGTGCCCTGAACACACGCAAGTCGTCGCCCCTGGTGCTCTGTCGCCACCGTCTCTGTACATTTAACGGCGGCGATAGCCATAGTATCAACCATGGCGCCTTCGAACCGTATGGCATTACGCGCTTCGGAAACGAGCATGTCTAGTAGATTCCGCAAGTTAGCGTGCTGGCTGGCCGCGATATGATCCGCCTTGGTCGCAGCAAACAGCACTCGATCAATCTGGCCGCCGATCAAACGATCAAACCAACCGCCGCGACCGTGGCGAAAGGCCTCCAAACAGGCGGTCAGCGACATCCGCATGTCGTGAAGGGCCGCCGGCCCGGCATTCAGCATTCCTAAAACATCAACCAATACGATCTGACGATCAAGGCGCGCGAAGTGTTCGACGAAGAATTTACGCACGACTTCATTCTTATACGCTTCATAACGCTCTGCCATCAACCCCCAGAGTGAATTCTGACGATACAACATGCCAGCGGGCAACAACGGGCAGAAGGTTAACAACGGCGTCCCCGCCAGCTCCCCAGGTTCGATGAAGCGGCCGGGTTGAATCAAGCTGAGATTAGCTTGCGAACGCCGACAAGCGTGAAGAAATTCAGTATAAAGCGCCGCCCCCTCGCTAGCCGTACTCTCGTCGGGGTTGCTATCAGGCGAGGCCGTGCCAAGCCAATGGAGCCAGCGTGCTGCCAATTGCCGCCTCGGTTGTCGGCTGACCATCTCCAGGGTTAGTGCTGACCACTCCTCATAGCTCTGGTTGAGCATAGGCAGGTCCATCAGCCACTCACCCGGATAATCGAAGATATCAACGTTGAGCGTCGCGATGCGCTGAACCGAGCGCCGCATAGACGAGCTTGGCACGTATCTGATAGCCAACCGCAGCTGGCTGATGCTGGCGGTGGCGGCGGGCCAGTGCGGCGGAGCCTCTGTAAGTGCAGCAAGGTATTTCTCATAAGTGAAGCGTGGCGTCTCGCGATTCGGGCTCGAGCGCAGGCGTGCAGCCAAAAACCGGTTGGCCGCTACCACGTCCATAAACGGCAATCGGCCGCCACGCAGCAGATTGTCAATCACCGAAGTGACGAACACGGTCTTGCCGGCGCGTCGAAGGCCGGTAACGCCCAGCCGAACATTGCCCTCAAGGACACGACCGGCAAGGGTGCCGACATTCCTCAGGGCTAGATCGAGGGCTTTTTCGCCGACACCGGCCAGCGAACTCCAGTTGGGAAATTGCGACGTTACCATCAAAACTCTTCCAAGACCCTTCGAAGACCCTTCGAAGACTCTGCTTATAATGTTCTACCCTTATATCGTCCCACGCGACACAACGCGAGCATGTGTGTGGTCGGCGGTCTTCATTTCATCACCGAACACGGCTTAATGCGACAGCCCCGCCGCTTTGCGCCAAAAAGGCTTGGTATTTATAAAGGCCCTCCATTCAGCAACCAGTTGCGGTTCCCTTTCGGCCAGCGCCCGACCATGCCAACCAATCACGATGCCCAGCGCCCGCATCAGCGCCGACTCCGGTTGCCCTGGTCGCTCGGAAAGCTCGGGAAGCTCGGGAAGCTCGGCGGTGGCTAAGTGGCTGATCATTTGCATGGCGGTGGCCACGTCATTGAGTTGGCCCAGCGTATCTTGCAAAGCCCCCAATAACCGGAGGTAGCGAGTGACCGACTTATCATCATGGAGCGCGCGGAAAAAATCCACAGTGTAGCGCAACCTCTTGAGAGCGATGCGGACCCGATGGCGCTCCGAATAGTACAATTTAGCGAAATCGGCACCGGACTTGAGCGACTTACGGTGGCGGCTGGCCAGAAAATTTACTGCTGTTTTGCGAAGAGGATGAAATAGACGGGCAGAATCGAGTGTGACCGGTTGTGCTCGCCAGCCCCAACCCTCCAACCACTCGCCAAAACACAACTGAAGCATAGTGTAGCGCGGCGACAACAAAGCCTCGCGCACCGCTTCATAAGCAATGCTGCGCTGGTCGCTAACGGCATTCTCCAACATCACCAGATCATCATAGACGCCGGGATGAACAGCGAAGAATACCTTGACCGGAGCCAACAACTCTTCGAGGAACACATCCCATTCGCGCGCCGGGCCAAGCACGGCTGCTAGCCATTTTGTCTCAGCATTGAGCCATTGGTAATCGGTGGGCGGCAACAAAGTCCGGAACAAGCTGAGCGCCGAGCGGAACCGCCGCAGCGCGACTCGGGCCTGATGCACGCCTTCAGGATCAACGCCGGCCATAATGCAGGACTCGTTGGCAGTCAGCTGGGTGAAGCAGGCACCAAATATGGCCGACATCGCCGAATCGACCGTCGTGGTCGGCAGCAGCGCCAAACGCGACGCCTTGACCGGCGCTGGCTGCGCACGATCGGTGAGGGCAAAACCACGTTCAGCCTTGCTCCTTTGCTCGACACGCAACGCCACTGTTTCGGCCAGCGCCAAAGCCAGCCGGTAAAGGTCGACGGGCCAACCCGATTTCAGCTCAAGCTCAACCTCCGAAATCGGCTCACCCGAACCGGCAGGACTAACGATCTCACCTTGATCGACGGCCAGCTCAATCGCCCCCTGGTCGATAAGATGAATGGTGCGGATGAACCGGGTAACAAAGACCAAGACAAGCGACTCGCTGGCAATTCCGGCGACAAACTCACGTGCCGCCGGTTCGGTAATTACCGTCAGGTCGACCACGGGACCGGACACCGGCCACTCCCATTCGCCCCTAACCAGTCCGCCACCTGACTTTAATGTCTGGATATAACCGTCAGGCGTCAGCCGGACCCGCAGCGCGGCGCGCCTAGCTAACAGTCGGCGATCAACGGTGTCGTAATAGTGGGATTCAAGCATCTTGGTAACCGGCGCGCCGGTGCGGCGGGCGATTACTACCGGAGCTTCGCCAACGCCGTCCAGTTGATCCGGCGCAACTGCTAGCTTGAGTTCGGTCTCAGTATGGCGCGGCAGTGGGGCCTCGGCACGTCAGTTAGACATGCCGCAACTTGGGCACATGGTGGGAACATAGTCAAGGTCAGGTTAGGATAGGGGGAACGGTTAGAGGTTCGGTTAGAGGTTCGGTTAGAGGTTCCCCGGCCTCCCGCCTCGCTCGCCGCCCCAGACATGGTGCCAAGTAATGCCCGGTATAACTGCGTTTACAAAGGATAACGTCCTCCGGCACACCGACGGCAACCACCTCGCCGCCACCATCGCCGCCTTCTGGTCCAAGATCGATAATCCAGTCGGCGGTCTTGATTACCTCAAGATTGTGCTCAATGACCAAGACGGTATTGCCCTGATCGACCAGCGCATGAAGAACCTCCAGCAATTTGTGAACATCTGCGAAATGCAGGCCGGTGGTCGGTTCATCAAGAATGTAGAGAGTCTTTCCAGTGGCGCGGCGGCTCAGTTCCTTGGCCAGCTTGACCCGCTGAGCCTCACCACCAGAAAGCGTTGTCGCCGCCTGGCCGACGTGAATATAGCCAAGCCCAACCCGATCAAGGGTTTCCAGCTTGTCGCGGATCGATGGTACCGCTTTGAAAAAAGCCGCCCCTTCTTCAACCGTCATACTGAGAACATCGGCTATCGTCTTGTCTCTAAATGTTATATTTAGGGTTTCTCGGTTATAGCGTTTGCCTAAGCAAGCATCGCAAGTAACATAAACGTCAGGAAGAAAGTGCATCTCTATTTTAATCAAGCCATCGCCCTGGCAAGCCTCGCAACGACCGCCCTTGACGTTGAACGAGAAGCGGCCGGGGCCATAGCCACGGGCTTTGGACTCGGGAAGGCCGGAAAACCAGTCGCGAATCGGGGTAAAGGCGCCGGTATAGGTAGCGGGATTGCTGCGCGGGGTCCGGCCGATCGGCGATTGATCGATATCAACGATCTTGTCGAGGAACTCCACCCCCCGGATCAAATCATGCTCGGCGGCATGTTCGCGAGCACCCATTAGGCGGCGAGCCAACGCCTTATAGAGAGTATCAACGATCAACGTCGACTTACCGCCACCGGAAACGCCGGTAATACAGGTAAAGGTGCCAAGAGGGATGCTGACGGTAAGGTTTTTTAGATTGTTGGCCCGCGCGCCCACCACTTCAAGGAACTGGCCAGGATGACCCGGCCTACGCACCGGCGGCACTGGGATGAAGGTCCGACCGGACAAGTACTGCGCGGTGATACTCTCGGGGCACTGGCGGACCTGCTCGGGCGTCCCCTGCGCCACCACCCGCCCGCCATGGATGCCGGCCCCCGGCCCCATGTCAACCAGCCAGTCGGCATGGCGGATAGCGTCCTCGTCATGCTCAACCACGATTACGGTATTGCCAATGTCGCGCAACCGCAGCAGCGTGCCCAGCAGGCGGTCATTGTCGCGCTGATGCAAGCCAATCGAAGGTTCATCAAGGACATAAAGAACGCCGGTCAGCCCCGAGCCAATCTGAGACGCAAGCCGGATGCGCTGGCTCTCGCCGCCCGAAAGCGAACCCGAGTTGCGGCCGATGGTCAGATACTCCAGCCCCACATCGTTGAGAAAACCCAGCCGCTCATTGATTTCCTTAAGAATGCGCGCGGCTATCTCACTGTCCTTGGGCCGCAGGTACTGATTAAGATCGCCAAACCAGGTAGCAGCTTGGCGGATCGACATCTCAGTGACCTGGGAAATGTGCAAGCCGTTGATTTTCACCGCCAACGCCTCGGGTTTAAGCCGCTGTCCACAGCACGCCTCGCAAGGCTGCGACGACTGGTACTTACCCAATTCCTCACGCATCCAGGCGCTCTCGGTCTCCTTCCAGCGCCGTTCCAGGTTGGTGATCAACCCTTCGAAAGGCTTGGTCGCCTCAAATTTGCGGCTACCGTCCTCAAAGCGCAGGGTAATTGCGGTGGTCCCGCTGCCATAAAGCACTATCTGCCGCACCTTATCCGGCAGCTCAGCCCAGGGCACGTCGACACTAAAGCCATAGTGACGGCCCAGCGATTCCAGGGTTTGGAAATAATAGGCTGACTGGGTTCCGGTCCAGGGCGCGATGGCACCGCCGCGCAGCGTCGCCAGCTCATTAGGCACCACCAGCAGCGGGTCGAAATACAGCTTTTTCCCCAGCCCATCGCAGGCCGGACAGGCACCGTACGGGTTGTTAAAGGAAAACAGTCGCGGTTCAATTTCGGAAATGGTGAAGCCGCTGACCGGACAAGCAAATTTTGCGGAAAAGGTCAGGCGCTCGCCGTCATCGACAAACTCGGCGAACACCAGTCCGTCACCAAGCCGCAGCGCAGTCTCCAGCGAGTCGGCAAGGCGGTTCCCCAATCCCTCACGCACCACCAGCCGGTCAACCACAACCTCAATATCGTGCTTGAGCTTTTTATTGAGGGCGGGAGCCTCGTCGATTTCGTGCAAGGCCCCGTCGATCACTACCCGCTGGAAGCCCTGTTTACGCAGCTCCAGTAATTCCTTGCGGTACTCACCCTTGCGGCCACGCACCACCGGAGCCAACAAATAGAGGCGCGTGCCCATGGGCAACGAGATTATACGATCAGCCATCTGGCTAACGGTCTGGCTCTCAATCGGCAGACCGGTAGTTGGCGAATAGGGCACGCCGATCCGAGCATAAAGCAGCCGCATGTAGTCGTAAATTTCAGTGACGGTGCCCACCGTCGAGCGCGGATTACGCGAGGTCGTCTTCTGTTCGATCGAGATCGCCGGCGAAAGACCCTCGATGCTATCTACATCAGGCTTTTGCATAATCTCCAGGAACTGTCGAGCGTAAGCGGACAAGCTTTCGACATAGCGGCGCTGGCCCTCCGCATAGATAGTGTCAAAGGCCAACGACGACTTACCCGAGCCTGAAAGCCCAGTAATCACAATCAAACGGTCACGTGGCAGATCAAGGTCGACGTTCTTGAGATTATGCTCGCGCGCACCACGGATGCTTATGTATTTGTTCATGCGGCGCTCTTTTGCCAACCTACCGAGCCCATACCCTACTAGGTTGATGGCACCATAGCTGGCGACAGGCCGACGCAGCCTCGACTTTCGGTATCCACGTCAAAGATGCGATGGACCAAATATAAGGCGAAAACAACGCCGAGCAAGGGTTTCAGCCATAAGTCAGTCGGCCGATAGATCCAGTCGCCATACATGTGGGTGCCAAGTCCAAGGCACAATATGATCAAACCACAAGCAGGCCATCGCCGATTCTCGACGTACCAGGATATCCCAGCGAACATGCCCGCAAGCATCGCCAAATTGAGGTATGAACCATCCTCGGTGCGCGGATTGAACAGCAATTGATAACACACCGCCAGCGCCAGCAGTATAATGGAACCGCGCGCCTGCCCGTGCCGCCGCATCGCCAAGGTGGCCAAACCCAGCGTTCCCGCCGCCCCGATCAGCCGAGCCACAGTCATGGTCTGTTCAGATGGATCTAATTGGAAATGACGTAACAGGGCGGTCAACTCGTTCCAGCGCCCAGGGCCGGGGGCCACTGCGACCATCAACTTGTGGGCCATGGCCTGATACTGGCTCATCACGTAAAATGGATCGGGATTAACGAAGGGCAGCAGCAGAACGAAAACCATCCCCAGCGCGAGGCGCCAACGCATCTGCGGCACCACCACTGCCACCAGCAGCAGCATCACCAAGGCCAAAGGTTTAATTCCGACCGCCAAACTGAGGGCAATGGTCGCGCGCCACCAGCGGAAACGGCCGATATCAACCGCAGCATGAATCATCAGCGCAACCATGATTACTTCTGACTGAGCCCGGACCAAATTGACGGTAGAGGCAGGAATCGCCGCCAGCAGAATTAGGCACAGGGTCGAACGCCAAAACTGGTCAGGCAAGGCCAACTTGGTCAAGCGACAGACCGCCCAAGTCAGAAGAACGAAAGCCGTCCACCGCCAGGCCATGCCCCCCAAATGAAACGGCATGAAGGCGAACGGCGAAAACAGCACCGCGCTCGAAGGCAAATAGAGAAAGCCGTGGACCCCTTCGGAATAAATCGGTTCACCAGCCCACCAGTGATAGGCGGCAACACGATAAACATGGGTAATGCCGCGAGATGGCCGCAGGGCGACAATAACCGACATAACCAACATACAGGCGCTCCAGGAGAACCAGGAGACACGCTCAAAAGGCGTCATCCCCAGCGTCAGGCGCGCCACAGCTGCCCTAGCAAATTCAACAGGTCCAACTAGGCGAAACACCAACTTTTCCATATTACTTTCTGATCATAGCTACGCCGCAATGACGCCCAACAATGCTCACTGACACTGGAATCGCTCCAAGTGACAGTTAATCATCCATTAAGTAGCAATGTCCCATTATCACCGTTAAAACACAACAATCTTTTGATATATTTTACATGCCTATCTCGACTGTGGCAGTAAAGACATGGTCTTGGTGACGGCCGTGGGCGGCGTGGCTGTCAGCGACACCAGGGCACCATCCCGCCAGCTACTAACCATATCTCGATAGTGCGGCGACAAAGGGTTGCCGGACTGACCGGTAGAGATCATGAACAGTGAATGATCGAGGTCGGCCAAGTCATAGACCGCGCGTAAGCCCGGGCCATGAACATCGGAAAATGGCATATTCGCGCTGGAAATCGGGCTCGCGGCTTGATTAATTGTGTAGCCGTCGCCGTCGGCTGGTATATTAAGCGCAAAAAATCGACCAAGCAGCGGTACCTGGGCCAACAGCGGATGCTCAAAGACGGCCACATGCTCGTCTCCCCACCGCCAACGCAAAGGTTCGTCACCATGGCGCTCGGCCAGCGCCCGCACCGAAGCCTCGAGGCTGGCCTGCTTAAGGTCAAAGCAGGTCCGTGTTCCTGGCTCACCCGGTCTGTCGCACCAAGAAGGTGCCTCGGTCAGAATGTGCTCGATCACGCGGGGGCGCAATGACCAGTACTCGCGAAACAGCGGCCCCAAGCGTTCAGCGAACAACTGACGCGAAAATTCCCGCAGCCACCAGGAAAAAATCAGCGGCTCTGGCCGGTCCCGCAGCATTGAGCCATCCCACCTCCGCAGCAGTGCAACCGCCACCCGAGCCATTTTCGACAGGGCCAGGGTATCCGCCCCCTCGCGAGGCAACAAAAGCGGCAGCAGCATCCTGGCCGGCAACGACACCACGTCGAATTGAATGGCCACACTGGACGCCAGCGACGCCAGCCCAGACGGTCCCCCCCGCCCAGACGGCCCCAGCAGGTCATTGATTCGCTGCGCTCGCCACGACTCGGGCCATTGCGCCGCCAGCAGGTAAGGATAGTCCGGCCCGACTACCGCATTATTGGCGTTAACGATACTACCGCCCGCCGTATTGACGCTGTGGGGCAAAGCGGCGAACGGTACCATTCCGGTCCAGTCATAGGCCCCGGTCCAGCCCGGAACCGGCACCAGCCCGTTGCCGCGCGCCCTGATCGGCACTAGGCCCGGAGCATAAAAGCCAATGGTCCCGCCAGTGTCGGCATAGACGAAATTTTGTTGCGGCGACTGCACCAAGCGTAAAGCCGCCGTGAAGGAATCCCAATCTCTGGCCCGATTAAGCCGGTAATAGGCCTCGGAGGTGGTGTCGGCGGCAGACAGGCCGGTAAAGGCCAACGCCAGAACATGACCGCCAGCTGCCTTTGTCACAGCGAGCGGACTGTCCTCCGGCAAGACGGGACCATGGCGAGAGGTCTGCACGATGACCGTTCGCTCCGGCCCGCCCCTGACCTTAATGATTTCACGGCGAGTTTCGAACGAAACAGGCCCGTCCGGCGCCAGATAGCGCGACCGGTCGGCCGGGTCGAGCCGCTCGACAAAAACATCTTGGGTATCACCGCCAGTGATAGTCACCCCCCAAGCCACAGTACCGTTGTGACCCAGCAAGTGGAACGGCACGCCCGGCACTGTGGCCCCGCTAAGCGTCAGTTCCGGAGTCTCGATGCGTGCCAAATACCACAACACAGGCGCTTGCATCGCGAGGTGAGGATCATTGGCCAGCACCGGCTTGCCGCTCGTCGTCCGCCAACCGGCCACCACCCATTCGTTGGAAGCAAGACAAGGCCCCAGCGGCGGCGGCAGCCCGGCCGCTACCCGATCGAACAAAGAAGCCATCGAGTCGCCAGCCACGGAGAAATCGCCAGCAACTGTCACCGGCGCCCCAGCCGGGTCGGACTGGAACAGATCTTCGACCTGTCGCGGCGAGAGCTTAGTCAAAAGACGCGCCCTCAGCAGCTCATCACGGAAATTTCCACTAAGTTGCAAGGCTTGAAGCTTGCCCAATACCAAGCCATCGGCAGGTCGCCACGGTTCGGGTTCATAGCCAAGCAATTGGAACTCAATAGGCAACGGCCCTCGTCTGGTCTTGAGCCAGGCATTGACCCCGGCGGCATAGGCATCCAGCGACTTGCGCACCTCGAGTGCCAAAGCATCATAGCTCGACAGAGCGAGCCGATGAAACCCGAGCGTCCGCATCGAGCGGTCCATACGGAACGCCCAATCACCGGCCCAGACTGGAAAGACCTCGGCAAGACGGCCAAAGCCGATCCGGCGCGCCATCTCCATCTGCCACAAACGATCCTGGGCATGAACAAACCCCAGGGCAGTGTATGCGTCATCCAGTGTAGCCGCCCTTATCCGGGGCACCGCACGGGAATCACGGACGACGAGCACCGGCGCGCCAAGCCCTGGAACCACAAACGTGCCACCATAATCGGGTAGCGCGCCGCGCAGCCACAGCCACAGCCCAACCACGACCAACGCCGGCACGACCACTGCGGTCAGAACCACTCCTGCGACGGCCAACCGCCACCGCCGCATGAACCAACCCGCACCAAGCCATTTGTGCCAGCGCTCCCCACCATTGCCACCCGCCCCATCGCCACCCAGAATTGAAGGCGAGGAACGCAGTGGTGGAGGCATAAGGGGGGTCAACCGTCCATATCCACGCCGCTTTTGCCGTCGGCGCCGACGCGATATTCCTGCAACCTCGTCGCCCGCAGCCCGCGCAGGCCATAACTATCGATCAAGCGTTGCCACGAAAGGAACTCCTCGACCGAAAGCGTGTAGCGCCGACATGCCTCATCAAGGCTAATCAGGCCGCAACGGACCCCCGCCACGACTTCGGCCTTACGACTCATGACCCAACGTTTTGTATTGGGTGGTGGCAAATCCCGTTCGGTCATCGGTTCACACACCGAACCATCGACGCCACCAACCTGCGATCCACCGCTACTATATTCCGCCACCGCGTACATGGTTCTCACCCCCGCCCCGGAACCGCTCATAGCGACGCTCCCGACTCTGGATAGATACCTTGATGCTCTGCTGACCTGATCAACATTAGTCACCAGCGCTTAACAAATGAATAAGACCGGCACTAAAAATTGCGCCCATAAGCTACTCATTTCAAATAGTTAATAAATCAAAAACTAAACTCCCGCGCAGCATTGAAAACAAGGGAGCGAGGAAGGCGGGGCGATGATGTATTGCGCCACCAACGACGATGTGTCAGATTAAGGTGTAAACATGGCTACACCTTAATAATACACTAACAGCACCTTAACGAAACAAGGTTGGAGGCTTACATGCTGAAGGATTGGGTCAATACATCCACATGGGCATTCACGGTATGGATGCGCTGGACCAGCTATCCCGTGCCGAAGAAAAGGGCCTAGCCGGCTGTTACCGGTTAGGGACAGGCGTGTTAACGACCAAAATCGTTAACGCGCTCCAATCATTAACGCGCACCAATCGTGGAGACGATGAAGCTAATTGTAATCAATAGAATATAATCTACGTTAGTGCGATTTCTTTTCATGATCATGATCGGGCCGGACATCTTTTGAGCCCTGGACTATAATCACCACCGTGATCCGGCCGGCTTTTTCAAACGTAAGAGTAAGCGGGAATGTTCCACCCTGGCGCAGCGGTGACTTGAGGCCAATCAGAATGATGTGCGGTCCGCCAGGGATCAGCCTCACCGTCGAACCGAGCGGCAGATCGACTCCAGTGTCTTCGCGCATCCTGATTTCGCCATTATCGAGCTTAGGGACATGCAATTCGACCTTGTGCGCCACTGACGAAGCGACCCCGATCAGACGATCAGCCTCCGTGCCATTATTGCTCAGCACCATGTAAACTGAACCGGTGGTTATGCCCTCGCCGGAAGTAGCCCTTGCCCAGGGGTGCTGAATGTAAATGCCGCCGACCACGAAACCGTGGGCCAGCGCCGTCACCGTCAGCAGAATTCCGGCCAAAGCCGCAAACCCGGTGAAACCAGTATGCAGAACCTTAATCACGATTACACTCTCCTGTACTAGGCTCGGCCCCGGTCGGCTCGGCCCCGGTCGGCTCGGCCCCGGTCGGCTCAAATATATCGCAACCATGTCATGCCAGCCGGTACGATCCAACATAAAGGCCGTTCCTTGTTCAAGCCACCATTGGAAAGCGCCGCCTCTCCGGTTATGCTGGGGACTCCACTTAGGCGAAACGGACGCGACATGACGCAGCTAAACACCTATCGCGGCGGCCCTGATGAGGGTGGCCATTTCGGCATCTACGGCGGACGCTACGTCGCCGAGACGCTTATGCCGCTCGTTCTTAACGTGGAAAACGCCTACGCCGCCGCCAAAGCCGACCCCGAATTCGCCCGCGAAATGCGCTATCAGTTCACCTACTATGTCGGCCGGCCCAGCCCACTATACTATGCAAAGCGGCTGTCGGAAACATTGGGCGGGCCAAAAATCCACTTCAAGCGCGAAGAATTAAACCATACCGGGGCCCACAAAATCAACAATTGCATTGGGCAAATACTGCTAGCCCGCCGCATGGGCAAGACCAGAATCATCGCTGAGACAGGTGCCGGCCAGCACGGAGTGGCCACCGCGACCGTCTGTGCCCTTTTCAACCTGCCATGCACAATTTACATGGGCGAGGTTGATATTGAGCGGCAAAAACCCAACGTCTTTCGCATGCGTCTGCTCGGGGCCGAGGTCAAACCCGTGACATCCGGCTCACGCACCCTCAAAGACGCCATGAACGAGGCCCTGCGCGACTGGGTCAGCAACGTCTCCGACACCTATTATCTTATCGGCACCGTCGCCGGACCACACCCCTACCCGATGATGGTACGCGACTTCCAGGCAGTCATCGGCGAGGAAGTGCGCGCGCAGATGCTGGAGGCCGAGGGACGATTGCCCGACAGCCTAGTCGCCTGCATCGGCGGAGGCTCCAACGCTATTGGCCTATTTTATCCTTTCCTTGATGAACCATCGGTAGCCATGATTGGAGTCGAGGCGGCCGGACTTGGCCTTGCCACCGGCAAACACGCAGCCTCCATGGCTGGCGGCGCTCCTGGGGTGCTGCACGGCAACCGCACCTATCTACTTCAAGACGGAGATGGCCAGATTCTCGAAGGCCACTCGATTTCGGCCGGGCTCGATTATCCCGGAGTCGGGCCAGAGCACGCCTGGCTACACGATCAAGGTCGGGTCCGTTACGAGTCGGTGACCGACGCAGAAGCCCTGGACGCCTTCAAGCTCTGCGCTAGCACCGAAGGCATTTTACCGGCGCTCGAACCGGCTCACGCGCTGGCTTGGATCATCCGCGAGGCAGCGACCCTGCCCAGCGATCATTTGATGGTGCTGAGCCTGAGCGGGCGCGGCGATAAGGACATTTTCACCGTGGCTGAGGCCCTGGGGACCGTAATATGAGCGAACAAGGCCGCATCACCCGCCGCTTCCAGGCCCTTAGCAACGCAGGTCGGGCCGGGCTTATCACCTTCCTGACCGCTGGCGACCCCGACGCAGCGACAAGCCTTGAACTAATACGCGGCTTGCCCGCTGCGGGAGCCGACCTGATTGAAATCGGGATGCCCTTCACCGACCCCATGGCCGACGGCCATGCGATTCAAGCGGCATCGCTACGGGCGCTGGGTAGCGGCGCCTCATTGATCAGCACGCTCTTGTTGGTGCGCGGATTTCGGGCCGGCGATAACGACACACCCGTTATTCTTATGGGTTATTTCAACCCGATATATCGCTATGGCGTCGGTCGTTTCCTCGCGGACGCCAAAAACGCAGGAGTTGATGGCCTGATCGTGGTCGACCTGCCGCCAGAAGAGGATGCCGAGTTGTGCATTCCTGCCAACAATGCCGGGATCAGCTTCATTCGACTCGCCACCCCGACCACCGACGGGCAGAGGTTGCCAGCGGTGCTGCGCCATACCGCCGGATTTGTGTATTACGTCTCGATTG
Source organism: Rhodospirillaceae bacterium (assembly GCA_037135115.1). Classification (GTDB taxonomy): domain Bacteria; phylum Pseudomonadota; class Alphaproteobacteria; order Azospirillales; family Azospirillaceae; genus BOG-933. The sequence goes on along the minus strand of JBAXKX010000014.1, from coordinate 893 downwards.
CCGGCATAACAGGAACCGCCGCCGCCGATAACCAAGCAGTGGGCGAGGCGGTCGCCCAACTACGCCACCATACAAAACTACCCATCGCCGTCGGCTTCGGTATCTCCACCCCGGCCCAAGCGGCTGCCGTCGCCCGAATAGCCGATGCCGCCGTGGTCGGCTCGGCCATAGTCAGCCGACTCGCCAGGGGACTGGACTCCACCGGCAAGCCGGGGCCGGGGCTGGTTGAGGATGTTCTGAGCTTCGTAAACGAACTGGCCGAGGGCGTTCGCGGAGCGCGGCGATAGGCGAGGAAAAACAATGTACGACATCGACCCGGACGACGAATACCGGCCTCCAACCAAAGAAGAAGTCCTGGCCCAGCTCGATGACTGGCGGCAGCGGTTACATAAGCTCTACGTCGATATAATATCGTGGCTGCCCGTAGACCAAGGTTATGAGAGCGAAATCCGCGACGTCATGATTCACGAAGGCCAGATGCGTAAAGCTGACGTGCCGCCCCAGCCGGTGCCGGAACTGGTGGTGCGACGGATGAATGAATCGGTGCTGACCTTTACCCCGAAGACATGCTGGATCATCGGCGCCAACGGCCGAGTAAGGCTCCGCACCGCCACCACCTTCCACAAACTGACCCATACCGACTCTCAAGTCATTGGACCTGGATGGCGTCTCTACCGCCAAGACTGGCCCCGGCCGGAATTCGATAAACCGATAGATCGGAAATTGCTTGTCGGGATACCTGTTGACCGTAAAGCCATTTGCGAGTTGGCGGGGGTCCACCATGGATGATATCGTATCAATAACCGCGATGTACACGATTAACTCTCAGCGCATATTTGCAACCTATCGTGATTGCGTGTCCTGTATTGATGAAAAGATTGAAAAAATCGACA
>JBAXKX010000013.1:0-23011 GCA_037135115.1 Rhodospirillaceae bacterium | reverse complement strand
AAAAAGATTTATTTTGCTTCAAACGAACAGATTCAGGAACCGAAATAACTCTAGGTACCGACCATCCTGCATTGAAAGGATGGGGAGGAACTCCTGATATCGGCATGGTTTTTGCCGCAGGCATACTTGAATGAAGGATTTGTTTGTTTATACCGCCGATGCCGACGCCGAGGCGGTATTTAGTTCTATCCTCGAGCGACACCAAGCGCTGGGTATCAGAAAAATTATTGCTGACGTTGACCGTTATCCCGGTCGCGACTGCGGTATGTTCAATCACGGTCCTGATATCGCGTGTTTGAATATGAAAAAGCAAAAATACTCAAAAATAATGCTGGTATGGGATTTTCATGGATCGGGACGGGATGATATAGAAACTGCGGATAAAAGTGCCGCTGAAGTCCAGAACCGATTGGATAGGCGCAGCTGGACTAACAATAGTTTAGCCGTCGTATTGTGTCCTGAACTCGAGGAATGGTTATGGTACAGCCCTGTATCTGTTGCTACGAATCTGGGCTGGACTTTGGAAAAACTTGATCATGAGATCGATAAATACGCTAAAACAATTAAAAAGTCACGCGATTATGTATTAAAAAATACCCCAAAGGAAACATGGGAAAACCTAAAAAAGAAGGTAGCAAGACAAACGATCTCCCCAAGAGACTTCGCATCAATCGCCAAAAATGCAAGCCTTGCCGCTTGGGGTGATAGTCCATCCTTTGCCCTAATTAAAACCACACTTATAACTTGGTTTCCCGCACCAGCACCAGATTCAGTACTTATTTCAACTGACGACTGACCCATTCCACTGCTTGCTCCACGGTCTCGACGCGCTCGCCCAATGGGGGAGTGGGGCGGGTGATCATGATTACGGGAAGGCCACGACTGCGGGCTACGGCAATTTTTGCATAGCTAGCGGAACCGCCACTGTTTTTGCTCACCACCGCCGCAAAACCGTAATGATCGAACAAGGCCTCCTCGCTTGCCCGATCGAAGGGACCACGATCCAATATCATCTCACAGTTAGGGAGTAGTGACGGTTCGGCCGGGGTATCGACCATCCGCGCCACCATTCGCAGGCCGCTCAGCTCGGCAAAAGCGGGCAACTCTTGGCGCCCTACGGCGAGAAAAATGCAACCTTTGCAGCCGGGCAAGAGGGCGGCGGCGGCGGCCATGTCGGGAGCCTCGAGCCAGCGATCGCCCTGTAGCATGGTCCAAGCTGGTCGCAGCAGTTGCAAGCGCGGCACACCCATATCTCCACAGGCTTGCTCACAGGCGGCGGCGGCATGGTGCGAAATAGTGGCGGCAAAGGGGTGTGTGGCGTCAACCACCAGTCCGATTTTTCGCTGTACCAGGTAGTCAGCAAGCCCCGAAACGCCGCCAAAGCCGCCAACCCGCAGCCTTCCCGGCAGCGGTCGGTGCGACAGCGTACGGCCGGCCAGAGATGTTGTGACCTCGATGCGGCGATCGTCACCGGCAAGACGCTCAGCCAGAGCTAGCGACTCGGTGGTGCCGCCAAGCAGGAGCAGGCGAACCGGGGCGGTCATGAGGTGGTTACTGGGCATGGCCGACCAGTCGGCTGTTGCGGTCAAAGACAGCGACCTCGATCGCCATTCGCCCGGAAACTGCGGCATCGGCAACCTTCATCGCTCGGGCGGCGATGGCGTCGGCCAGGGGAATGCCAGCCGCTTGGGCCAATTCCAGGACGGCAAACGCGGTGACGGCCGACCTTGCATCTGCCTCCAGCTCAGGCGCCCCCCCTAGCGTCGCAACCACCCCGGCAAGCCAGCCGAAATCAATTTCGCTCGAACTGGAATGCAAATTGAGATGACCGACGGCCAGCTTGGTAAGTTTGGCAAATCCCCCGGCGATGGTAATGCGCGCGACCGGCTGGCGTCGCAAATATTTAAGGAAACCGCCGACGAAATCTCCGGTATCGATGACCGCCAGCTCCGTCAAACCGGGGTGGAGCGTCACCAGCCCCAGTTCCGATGTCTTGCCGGTTACGGCGGCGAGGTGGTCAAGCCCGGCAGCCCGTGCCACGTCGATGGCCCGATGGATGGTGTGTACCCACGCCGAACATGAATAGGGCACCACAATCCCGGTGGTTCCCAGAATGGACAATCCGCCGACAATCCCGAGTCGCCCGTTGAGGGTTTGGCGGGCTAGAAGTTCACCTCCTGGAATGGATATAACAACCTCGGCGTCGGCAACTCCGATGGCTGCGAGATTACCGGCAATCATCGCCTGCGGCCCAGCATTGATCGCTGGCTCGCCCGGCGGCAGCGGCAGGCCAAGCCTGGTTACGTAACCGATGCCCTCACCGGCCTTGAACACTAATCCCATGCCACGAGGCAGCAACCGCACCCGCGCAATAATCAATGCACCATGAGTTACGTCAGGGTCGTCGCCAGCATCCTTGATCACACCCGCTTCCGCGCATTGATGATCAACCCAACGGTGCGCCAGTGCAAAGGAAGGTGTCTGCCCACCCGGCAGTCGTATCGTTATCGGGTCAGGGAAGCAGCCAGCGCGCAAAGCAGATGCCGCAGCCAAAGCCGCAGCGGTCGCGCAGGCGCCGGTGGTCCAACCACAGCGCAGGTTAGGCTTTAAAGCTGGGGCCATGGCCGGGCTTTTCCAATGACGGGAGCTCCATTTTAGCCTGTTCGGTCATTTGAGAATACACCTTGATATCATGGCCGTCATGAACACAAGCGCATCATGTTGACCGAGCGGGGTAGCTGAGGCATTGTTCGTACCTGTCTGACATTTTGCTGAAGTCGAGCCCGCACGGTGACAACTGCCTATTATTTATTGCTGATCGTGTCGGGCCTGCTGTGCTTAGTCGGAATCGCTTACCTGGGGGTAGCTGCGGCGGCAGTGCGGAGATTCGTCAGGATCGACCAGCCGGGGCCTATGCAACGTCCCCCTGTAACCTTGCTTAAGCCGCTATGTGGCGACGAACCAGAGCTTTACGAAAACCTCCACTCCTTTTGCCAGCAGGCTTATCCCGGTTTCCAGGTGGTATTCGGAGTGCGCCATGGCGACGATCCGGCCCTGGAAGTGGTCAGCCGGCTGCGTGCCGACCTGCCGCAAGTCGACATTGAACTGGTGGTGGATGGCCGCGTTCATGGCACCAACCTTAAGATTAGTAATGTCATCAATATGATGGCCAAGGTTAAGCATGAGATGCTGGTTCTTTCCGACAGTGATATGCGAGCTAGGGCCGACTATCTCGATGCAGTAATGAGGTCGTTCATGCTCCCTTCGGTCGGACTGGTGACTTGTCTTTACAGTGGACGGCCAGGTAGACGGCCAGGTGGACGGCCGGCGGGGCTGTGGTCGGAACTGGGAGCCGCCTTCATCAATTACGGCTTTTTGCCGCAAGTACTGGTCGGGCGAATGGTCGGTTCAGATGATGGCTGCTTTGGCGCAACCATGGCGCTTAGTCGCCAAACGTTGGCGCGAGTTGGAGGTTTTGAAGCATTCAAGGACATACTGGCCGATGATTATGCCCTGGGAGCAGCGGTGCGGGGGCTGGGGCTAAAGGTTGAGCTGTCGCCACATGTCATTGAGACCGTAGTAAGTGAGCCTGACCTTGCCGCGCTGCTTCGCCATGAGTTACGTTGGGGGCGGACCTTGCGCTCAATCGAGCCTGTGGGCTATGCTGCCTCGATAATAACTCACCCCTTGCTGCAATCGCTGCTGCTGTTGGCCATCAGCGGATTCGAGCCGGTAGCAATTGTAATTTTCACAGCGGCCCTGGCAAGCCGGATAGTCTACAATGGTATAATCGACGCAGCGCTCGGCATATCGCCTTCGCCGCACTGGCAAGTGCCGCTACGTGACATTATTTCTGTGGCGCTACTGGTGACGAGCTTTCTCGGCACCAGCGTAACTTGGCGCGAGCGAAAGTTTCACGTTGCCCCCAACGGCCAATTAACCCCCGACGGAGATATCCGCTCATGATGAAGACCCTGTTTCTCCAGCCTCCATCCTTCGAAGGTTTTGATGGAGGTGCCGGTTCACGCTACCAGGCAAAGCGGGAGATACGGTCGTTTTGGTACCCGACTTGGTTGGCCCAGCCTGCGGCTTTGGTGCCCGGCAGCCGACTTATCGATGCGCCGCCGGCGCGCCTCGGCATGGATGCGGTACTGCCACTGGCTCGTGACTATGATTTGGTGGTTATGCACACCTCGCAGCCATCGTTTGCCAATGATATCAAGGTAGCCAAGGCGCTTAAGGAACTTAACCCCGCACTCAAAGTTGGATTCGTCGGGGCCAAGGTCGCGGTCGACCCTGGTGGTAGTCTGGAAATTGGCCAAGCACTAGACTTCGTCGCCCGCAATGAGTTCGATTTTACCATTAAGGAAGTTGCTGAGGGCCGGGACTTCAAGGACATTAACGGGCTGAGCTACCGCAATGACGCCGGCGTTATTGTCCATAATCCCGAGCGCGCCATTCTTGAAGACATGGACCAATTGCCATTTGTTTCCGAAGTATACAAGCGAGATCTGCGGATTGAGGACTATTTCATCGGCTACCTTCGGCATCCTTATATTTCTTTCTACACCGGGCGGGGCTGCAAGTCGCATTGCACATTCTGTCTGTGGCCACAAACCGTGGGCGGCCACAGCTATCGTGTGCGCAGCGCCGAGAATGTCGCTCGTGAAATAGAATATTGCATGAAGGCATTTCCCCAGGTTAAGGAGTATTTTTTTGATGACGACACGTTTACCGACAACTTGCCCCGCGCCGAAGAAATAGCGCGCAAACTTGGCAAGCTTGGGGTAACTTGGTCGTGCAACGCCAAGGCTAACGTGCCGCGCGAGACGCTCAAGGTACTAAAGGATAATGGACTGCGCCTTTTGTTAGTCGGCTACGAGTCTGGGAACCAGCAAATACTGCACAATATTCGCAAGGGCCTGCTCATCGAAGTAGCAAAAAAATTCACCAAGGATTGTCATGAACTGGGCATCGCAATCCATGGCACCTTCATTCTTGGCCTGCCGGGCGAAACCAGGAAGACTATCGAAGAGACCATCAGATACGCAGCCGAGATCAATCCTCACACTGTCCAAGTCTCGCTGGCGGCACCATATCCGGGTACCATGCTTTATCAGGAGGCGGTGGATAATGGCTGGCTTGACACCGCTAATGCCGAACTGATTGACGAGCGCGGCGTCCAGATTGCCCCCCTTCACTACCCCCACCTGTCACACGCCGAAATTTATGATTCGGTCGAGACGTTTTATAAGCGATTTTATTTCCGACCTGGCAAGATCGCCTCTATCGTCGGCGAGATGATCAGGAGCCCCGAAATGATGAAGCGACGCTTGCGCGAGGGTGTCGAGTTCTTCCAATTCCTCCACGGACGCAAAAGGGCGTGCTGAGAAGCTGAAAATGCGTTGGCAAGGGCAACTGAATTTGGACCAGGGAGGGCGAAGAGCCCCCCTAGTTAAATCTTTAGACAGACCAGTGATTGCAACTCTTGGAGAACAAGCATGGACAGTAAACAGGTTAAAATCGGTGTAGTACTGTCGGGCTGCGGCGTATATGATGGTGCCGAAATTCATGAGTCGGTGCTGACCTTGCTTGCCATTTGTCGGCACGGTGCCGAAGCTGTGTGCTACGCCCCCGATATTCGGCAACATCATGTAGTAAACCACCTGACCGGCGACGAGATGAAGGAAACCAGGAACGTGCTGGTCGAGTCGGCCCGCATCGCCCGGGGCAAGGTTACCGATCTGGCCAAGTTCAAGGCTGCCGATGTCGATGCCCTGGTTTTCCCCGGCGGGTTCGGTGCGGCAAAAAACTTGTCAACATTCGCCTTCGACGGGGAATCCTGCACGGTCATTCCCGATGTCGCCAGCGCTATCAAAGCTATGGTCGAGGCGAGCAAGCCGGTGGGCGCATTATGCATCGCCCCTGCATTGCTAGCCAAGGTACTGGGCAATGTTACGCTGACCATTGGTCAAGATCTCGGAACGGCGACTACACTGCAAAAATTGGGCGCGCACCACGTCCCCAGCCACCATGCCGAGGTGGTAATCGACCGAAAACTGAAGATTGCAACCACACCTTGCTATATGCTCGACTCGTCAATCTCCCAGATCGCCGATGGTGCCGATAACCTGATCAAGGCTATCTTAGAGTTACAGACTCAGTAAATTTGCCTAGATAGCTGTAATTTCACCTGGATGGGCGCAGCCGTCAAGATCCGGCCGGCTTAATGGCATAAAACCGGTAACACTTCAGCCCCGATGACAATGCCACGACTCGCTGCGCCCATGCTTCGACCTCATCTATGACATTAACCTTGGTATCGTTATCGAGATGGTGCTTCTCCAGGTGGTCAGTCAAAGCCCTGATCGCCAGTATGATATGTTTCTTGTGCGCCTCGGTTACATCCTCATGGACGCGAAGATCGAGGTTGCATTGGGAAAAAGCGTCAAGTGCTCCTTGGAGAGTCCACAATTGTGGCTCAAGCGGCTCACGATCTACCCAAGATTTGATCGCCTTGGAATTAATAGCCCCAGGCTCAACGATGTAATCAGTGACTAAAAACTGCCCCTTAGGCTTGAGTATTGCCTCAATGCGGTCGAACAGCCCGGCCTTGTTCTTGATGGTGAATAATGATTCCTTGGAAAATATAACATCTACCCGTTTCTCATACTTAAGGTTTTCTTGGTCAAATGTCACAATTGGGGCCTGCTTGCTCATGCCGGCTTTGATTGAACGTCGCATCCCCTCTTCAGCCAAGAACGGCGAGGACTCAAGACCGGTTGCCCAACAACCAAAATTAGAGGCAAGGCACCGTGCCGCCCCCCCCAAGCCGCAACAAATATCAAGCACGGTCATGGCTGGATTAAGGCCAAGTGGCTTGGCGAGTGTGATTATCTGATCGGCCCCACCGGGCAGGACAAATCCTTCTCCCCATATCTTTTCTACAACTTCGATTCGGTTAGCCGACCAAAGGGGCTTTCCGAAGCGATTTACGTCAGTTTTATTCAGCGGTGGGCCACCGCCATCATTGCCACCTTCAATGTCGCCATCTTTATTCTTAGGCCGTTGCTTTACCCCCGACAGATCATACCCCTCCCACCACGCGACCAACTTGTTGCGCAAGGAAACCCCGGCGCGTTCGTCGCCTTCGTTTGAATTTTTGTCATGGGTGGAAGTCATCGGATTGGACCAGAGCGAGAGGGGTATATAGCCGCAAAATGCCTGCTTATAGATAATCTCTCCGTGCAGCGCATCACAACTATTTGACATACAAAGATTTCATTCATGCGCGAATCCATGCTGCGGTAAGTGCAGCTCTGCACCGACCGGCGAGGAAGCAACATTAACCTGATAGCACGCCGCCGGCAAGGTCGGATTGGGAGGGCGACGGTGGGATACCGGCCGCTTGGGATCAAGCGGACGTGCCGAAGGCAACCAGGAGGCGACTTCTTCACCGCAGCCATCGCCGGGCGGTAACGGCCGCTGTGGTTCACATGACGGGCTGTCAGCCGGACAGGCCAGCCTAGCATGGATATGATCGTCATGACCGTACCAGGGTCGGATGAAATGGAGCCACGAACGGTCGCCCCTGACACTCTGGCACAGCTCGAGCTTGATCGCGGGGTTAACGAAAATGCGCGTCACCCGTGGGTCCTTGGTGGCCAGCCGCAACAACTCGGTATGTGAGGTGGTCCAGCCCGGCTTAATCACTCGAACGGTGGAGCGACTGACCAGCGAAACTTCGGAGAGGCCATCGCGGCGGTCACGGGGCAGCAAGGACAGGTCCTGACGCAGCCATATATCAACGTCGATGCCGTTCTGATGGCTAGCGTGGCCGGACGGTGTCGGGCCGCCGCGCGGCTGTGATAAATCACCGATATTGACCAGTGCTAGGCCAGCCGACTGTGCCCGGCGGCCAAGACCCTTGAGATAGTCGAGCAAAGCCGGGTGACCATAATAACGATGGCGACCTGGGCGCATCACCTGATAGCCGGGGCCGTCCAGCGGCAACGAAACACCGCCAGCAAGGCAACCATGCGCATAACCGCCTAAGACCTGAGTTGGCCCAAGGGAAGGATAGCGAACTTGATGCCACGGAACCTTGCGCTCGCTTTCACCAGCTGTTGCGCCGCCGGTCGCAAGTAGACACACCAGGGCGGCACCTATGGCCAATCGTCGGGGCAGGGTTCCTGCTAGGTTTTGTATCATGGCTGACTCATTTATAAAAACTAACGATATCTTAACCACGAAAAGCGGCACTGGCAACCGGTATCAAGCGCTTCCATAGTCATCAACCGATGATTATGATACTATGGCCCGATAATCACGATAGCTGGATATGATAAGCGATGGAAATCGTCCTAGCCATTATGTTCGTTGATGTTTGTGACAGCACGCGGCTCTACGAAGCAATTGGCGACGTTCGCGCCGTTGAGATTATCCAGGCTGAGCTACGCAGACTCGAGGCGGTGATAGCCACGCACAGTGGCCGCGTGGTCAAGCGACTGGGCGACGGGCTGATGTGTACCTTCCAAACTGCGGGGCAGGCCGTTCAAGCCGCAACCGACATGATGCCATCGGTTGCAGATACCGGCCTGCAAATCGCGCAGAGCCGCAAACTATCCGTAAGAATCGGCGTTCACCATGGCAGCGTAGTCGATAGCGACGGCGACGTATTCGGTGATGCCGTCAACGTCGCCGCCCGCATTGAGAACTTGGCCAGCCCAAACGAAGTTTTATTGACCAATGAGGTTGTCACTCGGTTGCCGGACGACATGCGCTATCGCTGCCAGTTGGTAGACGCAACTGTAGTAAAAGGCAAATCAGTGCCGGTGACATTATTTAGGATGCACCAATTCACTTCACCTGAAGATAGCGTAGACAGTACCGTACTAATCAATAGTGCTATCGGAAGGCTCCGGGCCATCAAGCGAGTACTGACGCTGACTTACCAAAAGAACAAAATCGTGGTGGATGCTGACAAGCCCAAGGTGATGATCGGGCGCGCTGAAACTTGCGACATCATCATCATGTCACGTCAAGCATCAAGGCTGCACGGATCGATCGAACTGGCGCGGGAAACCTTCATCCTCACCGAGCACAGTTCAAACGGCACCTTCATCCGCACCGGCAACGAACCGACGCTGCCAATCCGACGGAATTCGGCTCAACTGACGGGAAGCGGGCTGATCGGCTTTGGCGCGGTCCCGGTATACGATGAAGAAGATCATGTGGTCAGCTTTCGCTGTGTGGTCTCACCATAAACCCAGCTTGAACATTTTATCCCCCCGAGAACGCTAAAATTATATAATGGCCAATATCATGGCCAATATCGTGATACTCTTGATAAACTTTCTTGAGGCGATGCCGGCGCATGAATCCAGAGCTGCTTGCCAAATACGACGGCGTGCGAGTGCCACGTTACACCAGTTACCCTACCGCGCCACACTTCAACGATGCCGTTGACGAGGTGCGCGCGCTTTCTTGGCTGGGTGGGCTAGGGGAGCTGAATGGTGGGACGACGGCCTCAATCTATCTGCACATTCCGTTCTGTCACTCTATGTGCTGGTACTGCGGCTGCCATACCTGGGTAGTTTCGCGCTATCAACCGGTTGCCGACTATCTTGAGTTGCTGAAGCGTGAGATTGCGCTGATAGCAACCGCCGTGCCGGGCCGGCTGCGGGTTGGCCACCTGCACTGGGGCGGCGGAACTCCCAACATGGTGCGACCCGATGATTTCTCGGCGATCATGGCGATGATTCGTCATGGCTTCGACCTGATCGACGGCGCGCGAATCGCTGTTGAAATTGATCCTCGCAGCCTCACTGTCGAGCATGTCCGGGCGATGGCGGCGGCCGGGGTCAATCGGGCCAGTCTAGGGGTTCAGGACTTCGACGCTGGAAGCCAGCGTGCGGTCAACCGCATTCAACCGTTCGAAATGACCGCTAATGCCGTTGAGACTTTGCGCGCGGGCGGCATAACGGCGATCAACTTCGACTTGATGTACGGCCTGCCGTTACAGACTGTGGAAACTTGCAGGCGCTCGGCTGAATTAGCCCTGACGCTGCGGCCACAACGGATGGCTGTATTCGGCTATGCTCATGTCCCGTGGATGAAGAAGCACCAGAACAGAATCAATGAAGCGGAGCTACCCGATGGCATCACTCGCTGGCGACAGTTCGCAGCGATTGCCGATACGCTGAATTTGGCTGGATTGCAGTCGATTGGCATCGACCATTTCGCGGTACCGGAGGATGAATTGGCGGTGGCCCAGCGTGCCGGTCGGCTGCGGCGCAACTTCCAAGGCTACACCGCTGATTGCGCCGAGGTGCTGATCGGGCTAGGGGCATCGGCTATCGGGGCCATGCCCCTTGGTTATGTCCAAAATGCACCGGATTTCAGCAACTATGAAGCGTTAATCTCCGACGGTCATCTCGCCGTAACGCGCGGGCTGGTGTTGAGCGTCGAGGACAGGCTCCGTCGCGAGGTGATTGAACGTCTGATGTGTGACCTTGGCGTTGACCTCGAGCTTGTGACCGCACGCCACGGCTTTGCCGCCGACCATTTCGACGCTGTGTTACCCAGGTTGGCCGCCCTTGCCGCCGATGGCGCGCTCGAACTACGTGGGCGCCGCTTAACAGTCCCCGAGGCCGCACGCCCCCTGATCAGACTAAGCGCCGCCGCCTTCGATACTTACCTCGCCCCCAGTCAAGATGCTGGTGCCGCTCGCCATTCCCGAGCGATCTGACGCAGCGACATCTTATGTGGTACTATCTCCTATCTTGTCAAAGAAGTGGACATGTGCGGAATGAAATCGGTTTTGGCCGTTCGCCATGTGCAGTTCGAGGGGCTGGGACTGCTGGGGGATGAGTTGCTCAGGCGGGGCTGCCTGATCGAAACTCTCGATGCCGGAGTAGACGATCTGGCAGCGATTGATCCGCTAGCCGCCGATCTGGTAGTGGTGCTCGGCGGGCCGATCGGGGCTTGTCAGTCAGCTCTCTATCCTTTTCTCCGTGATGAACTGCGAATCATCGAGTCGCGGCTGAAAGCCGGTCGGCCGACGCTGGGAATCTGTTTGGGTGCGCAGTTGATGGCGCTGGCGCTCGGGGCACGGGTCTATCCTGCCGGGCAAAGGGAAGTCGGTTGGGGGCCGGTCTTCCTCAGCAAAGCCGGGCACCACTCAGTTTTGCACCCCCTTGATAGCACCGTGCCGGTGCTGCACTGGCATGGTGACACATTCGATCTACCGCCAGGGGCGACCCTGCTTGCTTCAACTACAACCTGTCCACAGCAGGCATTTAGCCTTGGGCCGTCGGCTCTCGGCTTGCAATTTCACCTTGAAGTTGTGGAATCTGAGATTGAGCGCTGGTTGATCGGCCATGCTTGCGAAATCGCCGCCCTAGCTCCCGGTGTTACCGTCACCAGCCTGCGAAATGAAACAAAACGATGGGCGCCAGCACTGGCCCCGCTGGCCAGTGAATGCTTCAGGTCCTGGCTAGCCAGCCAGCCCTGACAAAAAAAAATTGCTAGAAAGGGGTGACGGCATGGAAACGATCGAGATTTTATATCGATTTGGCCTGCACGACGGCACGGCCTATGCCTTCACGCTGACGATTGATGCGAAGACCCTGCGAATGCGTATCCCGGAAACTCCGTCCGGCGCGAGCTGGACATTGCTGGCATCGCACCAATGCAGCCACTGCCCACTGTCGACCGCCAAGCTAACCCACTGCCCGGCGGCGCTCAACATCGAGAGCGTAATCGAGACCCTTGGCTTTTTGATCTCCCACGAAAAGGTTCATCTGGAAATTGAAACCGCCGAGCGCCGCACTTCCGCCGACGTCCCCGCGCAAAACGCCATCAGCTCGATTCTTGGCCTCGCCATCGCCACCAGTGGTTGCCCTCACACCGCTTTCCTCAAGCCGATGGCCCGCTTTCACCAGCCTTTGGCCAGCTTTGAGGAAACCATATTCCGGGTGATGGGAACCTACCTGACTGGTGAGTACCTGCGAGGGTTGGAAGGACCGCCGATGGATGTCAACCTTGATCGCCTTAACGCCATTTACCAAAACCTTCAGACCATGAACCAGTCGCTGGCCAGCCGGCTTCGAGCGGCTCAATCCCTCAACGACGCCGGCATCAACGCCCTGATTATATTAAATTGCTACGCCGAGTGCGTACCGATATTCGTTGACGACGAAATTGACATAATCCGTCGTCTGTTCAACGACTATTTAAATGACTAGGTTGAATGACTAGGCGACCAGGGCCGCGTCCTTTTCGGCGAGGATGTCATCAACGGCAGCGCGGCTGCGTAGACTTGCACTTTTAAGCTGGCCGCAGGCGGCCATAATATCCTGGCCACGAGTGGTACGCACCGGGCTGGCATAGCCGGCATCATTAACAAAGTCGCCAAAGGCCTGGATCGCCGCCGCAGTCGAGCATTCGAACGGCGCGTTGGGCCAGGGGTTGAACGGGATGAGATTGATTTTCGCTGGAATGCCCTTTAGCAATCGAGTGAGCGCGCGCGCGTCGGCGAGGCTGTCGTTAACGCCACGTAGCATCACATATTCAAAAGTGATTCGCCGGGCGTTGGTGAGGCCGGGATAGCTGCGGCAAGCCTGGATCAACTCGGCCAACGGATATTTGCGGTTAATCGGGACCAATTTGTCGCGTAATTGATCGGTAACGGCGTGCAGACTAACCGCCAGGTTGACTCCAAGCTCCTCGCCGCACCGTTTCATCATCGGCACCACCCCCGAGGTCGACAAGGTAATGCGGCGCTTGGAAATAGCCAGCCCGTCACCGTCCATGATGATTTTAACGGCGGTGGCGACGGCATCGTAATTGAAAAGCGGTTCGCCCATCCCCATTAACACGATATTAGAGATAAGCCTTCCGTCGGGCGGCGACGGCCACTCGCCAAGGGCGTCGCGGGCCAGCAGCAACTGGTCTACGAGTTCGGCGGCGTCGAGGTTGCGGACCAAGCGCTGCGTTCCTGTATGACAAAAGCGGCAAGTCAAGGTGCAGCCGACCTGTGACGACACGCACAGCGTACCACGATCCTCTTCCGGGATATGGACCGATTCGATTTCCTGACCATCGGCGAGACGGAGCAACCATTTGCGGGTACCATCGCAAGAGCGCAAGTCGGTGACGACCCCCGGTCGTCTTATCACATATGACTCAGCCAATCTCTCGCGCACCGGCTTGGCAAGCGTAGTCATGAGCGAAAAATCGGTAACACCACGGTGGTAAAGCCAATGCCACAGCTGGCGCGCCCGGAAAGGTTCCAGGCCAAACGCCAACAGCTCCGCCGCGAGTTGGTCGCGACTCAACCCGACCAAGGCCCTGCGGCCATCGACAGTCATGACCGGACCAGTCCGCACCCTATTTCCTGATACCACACGCTTGATTTATGGCACCGAAAGCCGGGCCAGCGCCGTTCAGGCTGTAGGTGTCGGTGGTGCTGGTACCACGTGACGATGTCGCTTTAATCACCATCATTTTTCCGCTGCGGATTGCCCCGCTTACCGCCTTGTCGGTTGACTCGTCACGGGCCCAGGCCGTGTCGCCATCTGTGAACAGCTTAAAGTTATCACGGTCGATCTTAACCGTAACCTCGCTGTCCTTTTTGTAAGAATAACCGGCGGTGACACTGACTACGCTGAGGTTCTTCTCGGCGGGTCGGTGGGTAATCAAAATATAGGCATCACCTCTTGGCTTACCCTTAGGCTCGGTTTTTTTGGGCTGAGAAGATATGTAACAGACCTTTTGACCGTTCTCCTCGTACGAAAAGGCCTTCCAATCGTGGAAGGTGCCGAGAATCTTGGTCTTGGTCTTATTGGCCTTGGCATCAGGGGCGGCAAAGGCCGGTCCGCTTGCGGCCGCCAGCATGGTCGCCAGAGCAACGAGGGACAATCGGGAGGGGACTAGGAAGTTCATGAGATCATGCACGATCGTTAAGGTTCGAAGCCAGAGTACACCAACTCGAGTATAAATTTCCAGCATTGCTCCGAGGTTAAAATAGGATATTTTTTTATGGCCCGCGCCGACCGTCTCGGCTAATAAAATATAATTTTCCGGGTAATCCAAAGCTGAGGGGTTTGCGTATGAGCAAGCATGATGGCTCACTCTCCGCCTTACACCTCGTACCCGACCGCCAGCCCGTCGATCTTGCCAGTAAGCTGGGGGCCATTAGGCTGGGGGCCAGTAGGCTGGGGGCCAGTAGGCTGGGGGCTGGCCGTTTTGCTTTCGATTTTTGTTCCGTTGGCTTTTGTGGGCGGGGCGAACATGCCTGACGCACCCGCCGCCAGGTCTTCGCCGCCTCCGCCCGACTTCAACGCTCTGATGCGATCCGTCGCCAATGAGCGCAGCCGGCCAGCTTTTGCCCTATTGTTTAATCATTTCGCACCGCGACTCAAATCCTACCTGATGCGTAGCGGTACCGATTCGGGGCAGGCGGAAGAGGTGGTGCAGGAGGCCATGTTGCTGGTCTGGCATCGGGCCGTGACCTTCAATCCCGCTCAGGCCAATGTTAGTACTTGGATTTTCACCATCGCCCGCAACCGGCGAATCGATATGATAAGGCGGGAGCGCCGGCCAGAGTTCGATCCGACCGACCCTGCTCTGGTACCCGAACCAGCTCCATCGGCCGAGCGGGCGATTGAATTAGTGCAGGATGGCACGCGACTTCGCGCCGCGATTGACAGTCTGCCTAACGAGCAGGCCGAGTTACTACGCCTCGCCTATTACGACGACAAGCCACACAGTGTCATTTCTGCCGAGCGGGGAATTCCGCTTGGCACCGTCAAGTCCCGACTGCGTCTGGCTGTGGAACGATTGCGCCATCTGCTGAGGGAGGAAGGGACATGATGATTAGGCCAAGCCATCACCCCGCCGAGGAATTCCTGCTGGACTATGCCGATGGCAGCTTGGGCGAAGCATCGGCCCTGGTTATCGCCACTCATCTAGCGTTGTGCCCGGACTGCCGCAATAAGGTTGCCGACCTTGAGGCGATCGGCGGCGCCTTGCTCGACGCGGAAAGATTGGAGCCTGTGTCAATGCCCTGCCTAGACGCGATGATGGCCAGGTTGGGGGAGCCGCAGCCACTAACACGCCGCGAAAAACCGCCGCAATTGACCGCGTTGCCACCGGATATACTCATGATCCCTGAGCCGCTGCGCGGATACATCGGTGCGCCATTATCGTCGCTGGGATGGCGTCAACTTCGGCCCGGCATTGAAGATGTCGATCTTGGTATCGGCCAAGCGCCGGCCCAGACCCGCTTGTTTAGAATCATGCCTGGCGTAGTTACGCCCCGCCATGGCCATTGTGGCACTGAAATGGCCCTAGTGCTGGCCGGAGGCTATCGCGACGAGCAGGGCAATTGCTGTCGGGGCGACGTTTTTATCTACGATTCCACCGTCGAGCACAGCCCGGTCGCCGATCATGGCGAGCCCTGCCTTTGCCTCGTCGTTACCGATGCGCCGTTGCTGTTTATGGACGATTAGCTTTTCCAGTAACAGCCGCAGCCGCCGCATTACCCGAGCGGATGGCACCCTCAATTGTACAAGGCAGGCCGGTTGCGGTCCAGTCACCGGCAATGAACAGGTTGGACCAACGGGTTGCCGTTTCCGGCCGACGGCGCTGATTGGCTGGACTCTGGACGAAGGTGGCGCGTTTTTCCTTAATGATGCGGGCGGGCGGGGTTGCACCTGCGGGCAAGGCAAGAGCCAAGGCCACGTCGCGCCAGAGCAGATCGGCAATCGCTGCGGCTGGCTGTTCAGCCATGGCTGAGGCACCGCTGACAGTGACCGAGGCGACATCGCCGCGAACGAACACCCAATGAGCGGCGCCGCCGACGACTCCGATGAATGGCATACCATAGGGCAGGGGGGGAGGCTCCCGCTCGAGTCGAAAATGGGCGTTGACTATGACATGTCCATCTTCGGGCACAATCTGGCCGGGCAGCAGCTCGCCAGTTATCGAGGGCGGAAGCGCCAGTACCACCATATCATCGGGTCCAAGTGTGATTCCGTGAGCTTCCCCATTCCCGGTGAAGTCCAGACCACACACGCGCCCGCCTTCAAAACGGACGGCCCGCAGCCGCTGCCCGAAGCGGGGAGATTCGTCATGACCGGCGAGCAGAGCCAGCGCCGGTTCGACTAGGCTGGAGGCGAGGCCGTCGCGGGCGATCATCGGCCGGCAAAATCGGCCGCCACGGGCGAAGGTCTCGCGCATAACCGCACCGAGCGGGCGGGCCGCTGCCATTTCTGGGCTGCAATTGAGAGCGGC
Source organism: Rhodospirillaceae bacterium (assembly GCA_037135115.1). Lineage (GTDB taxonomy): Bacteria > Pseudomonadota > Alphaproteobacteria > Azospirillales > Azospirillaceae > BOG-933. Next base: position 6,712 of record JBAXKX010000013.1, on the reverse strand, counting down.
CAAGGTCAGCGGCTCCCAAAAGCTGCGATAAAGGCGATGATTGCGCGGGATGCATTCGGCCACGGTAGCGTCAGAACCGGCGCAAAATATTGCCAGTCCCGACAAATAATCAATGGGTCGTGATCCGGGAACCCGCCGCGAAGGTATCAGTAACCACCAGGGAAGCGAACCTTGATTGGGCCGCAACACCCAGCGAGCACCGCTCGCCAAATCAACGAAGGGATAGGCCGCCTCGACCGGGCAAATCATGGTGCCGGATGCACCGATGCGCGCGAGATAGGCAAGGGTTGCCCGATTGGCACTCATCATCAAATGATTACCGTTATCGAGTCGGCGCTCCAGCGTATGATCGTAAAAAGACCGGCAGCGGCCACCAGCATGAGGAGCCGCCTCATAGAGCGCCACCCGCCATCCGCGTCCAACCATGGCAACGGCACAGGCCAGCCCCGCCAGCCCCGCCCCAACTATGTGGAGGGTTGCCATTTTGGTCTCAGGAGGCCGCGTGTCAGTGCCGCCCACAATTTTGCACATTTCGACAGCTTGGCAGTCGGCGCGTCGGGGTTCCAGCCGCAACGCTCCAGTTGCTCAAGTGCCGCTTCATAAATACCCATCATCAACAAGGCCGGTCGCAACCGTGTGCGGTCGCAACTCAAAAGCGCTGCGTCAGCTTCAGCGTAACGTATACGAGCAAGCCCGACAATCTCTGCAAATACCTCTGACATGGCGGGATGGCGCAGCAAAGCCGAGAGCGGCTGCATGCGGTCGATGCCGTGGCGCTCCAGCACTTCGCGCGGCAAATAGAGCCTGCCGCGTTCGGCATCCTCGTGGATATCGCGTAATATATTTGTTAACTGCAAGGCATCGGCCAGCTTGAGCGCAAAATTGTGGGCTTCAGGCTCGCTGGCACCGAATACAGGCAGCGAGAGCAAACCCACTGAGCCGGCGACACGGCGGCAATAGAACATCAGAACGACCATGTCCGGCCCAAGCATCGACTCGCGGGCGTCCATCTCCATGCCTTCGATCATGGCTATGAACTCGCTCTGTGGCAGGTCATAGCGACGGACCGGCTCCAACAAGGCCGTAGTAGTCGGCCTTGTCGGCCAGCCAGCGTATAGGCGACTCACTTCGTCACGCCACTGCGCCAGTTCGGCCAGTCTGTTCGCAGTCGTTCCGCCGTCATCGGCGACATTATCAACTTCGCGACAAAAGGCGTAGATGGCGAACATGGCCATTCTTCGCTCGAACGGCATGATTCTCATGCCGAGCGAAAAGGAGGACTCAGCTGCCCTTACCACCGCGACGACATGAGCCTGGGCAGAGGTTATGGCGGTCATGTCGGAGTCAAACGACTGCCGGCCGCATAAAGGCCGTGAACAACGCCAACTGTTCCGCAACGAGCAAAATCAAGCTTAGTCAGCTTGACGCGATCGGCGATCGGATCGCCCCGCCGCAACAAACGGGCCAGGCGCCGGGCCAAATGCAAGATCACACCCGACTCCATGGCAAGGTTGTAGCTGCACAAGCGTGCCGGCAAAAGGCTTGCCTCGCCTAGCAGGTCTTCGGTGGCAGTCAGGCATTTATCAAGCACTGCGCGAAGCCCGACGCTGGCCTTATCTGCCTGAAGATCTGCAGTTGAGCAAGCGTAGGACGCCATCCAGTCAAGTGGAAGGTAGACTCTGTCCATCTCCCGGTGGTCATCACGACAGTCCTGGAGGTGATTGAGCACCTGCAAAGCATTGCAAAGGGCGTCGGAGGCGGGGTAGCCATGGCTGTTTTCGCCATGCAGGTCCAGCAAGTAACGCCCGACAGGGGCCGCCGACAGGTTACAATAAGCGACAAGTTCACCCCAGTCGGCATAGCGGGACTTGACCGCGTCCTGCCGAAAAGCCGCCAGCAAATCAAGGCCGTGCCGCGCGGTGACGCCGGTTTCAACTAAGCTTTCACGCAAACGGAACGCCTTAGCGAAATTATGCACGCAGCCTTTACCCTCAGCCAACGCCAACGCGCAACCATCTAGACGGGCAATCTTTACTTCGGGCGCAAGTTGAGGATTGTCGGCAATATCGTCGGCAGCGCGCGCAAACTCATAGAAGGCTGCGACATGGGGACGCAACACCGCTGGCAGCAACCATGAACCGACCGGAAAGTTCTCGGTCTTGGCATTCTTTCCCGATGGCGTCTCAATCGCTGTGGTCACCCGGTTGATCCCCTTGCCTCCGATGCACCGCATAACTGGCCTAAACGCGGGCCTGTATTATATAACTCCAAACCAATCAGAATTCATCTAATTGGGGCGCTCCTGCCAATGCCAGCCCGACTTGTCATGGATGCCAATTGGACTCGAGAAATATTCGCGCAACAGCATCACCGCCGGCCCCATCAGGAATCCTAGCGAGCAACCAGTCGAAATGTAGGGAACGGCAGCAACCACCGACATACCAGACAAGGTCATAACTCCGGTGATGGCACCAAATGTCGCCCCAAGGATGCAGCCGCCAACCATGTACTGATCAAGCCGGTAGTGGTACTCAATGGTCTTGATCTGATCATCGGTCAACGCTTGTGTCTGAGCCAGCGACCCCCCTGGAGTGGCCATAATCAGACAAAATGCGACGACCAAGGCTATGGTAGCCGTCGGGGGGCGGTACGTCATCGGAGGGCTTTCCTGCAAATCCACCGTACCCCGCCGGAACCTCCGGCGAGTGATTTCACTATATCTAATTGACTAACATGGTTCCAGTACGCTGGCGAGTTGAAGCTTTCGCCGATATTGAAAATTGCGTTCATTGCAGACATGGTAGGCTTGCGAGGCAGATGATGATGATGGAGGATGAATGAGGAGCCTGATTGTGCATCGCCTGTCTTTCCCGATCCGCGGCAGTTTCCGCATATCGAGAGGCGCCAAAACGGCTGCAGATGTCGTCGTCGTGGAGATTAGTGAGGCTGGCGCCATTGGGCGGGGCGAATGCGTTCCCTATGGTCGCTATGGTGAAACTATGGATGGCGTGGTCGCGGCAATCGAGGCTAGGTCAGATGCGCTGACGGCCGGGATGGACCGCCTGTCCTTGAACCGCGAAATGCCGGCGGGCGCTGCACGCAACGCCATTGACTGCGCCTTGTGGGACCTTGAAGCAAAACTAAGCGGGGTGCCGGCATGGCAGCTGGCCGGGCTTTCCTGGCCACCACAGCCGTTGATCACCGCCTTTACCATCAGCGTAGATACCCCCGAAGCGATGGCGGCGGCGGCGTTAGCTGCGGCTGGGCGACCTTTGCTCAAGCTCAAGCTGGCCGGTTTCGGCGACATCGAGCGAGTGCGGGCGGTGCGGGCTGCCGTTCCGGAAGCGCGCCTGATCGCCGACGCCAACGAGAGCTGGAGCGTCGAACGACTCCGAGCTTTCGCCCCGGAGATGGCCGCGCTTAGAGTCGAAATGATCGAACAGCCGCTGCCGGCCGATGAGGATAACGAGTTGGCCGGGCTGGATTTGCCGTTGCCGCTCGTTGCCGACGAATCATGTCATGGTCGCGACGGACTGGATCGGCTCAAGGGGCGCTACCAACTGGTCAACATCAAGCTCGATAAGACCGGAGGTTTGACCGAGGCGTTGCGATTGAAAGCCGCAGCTAAAGCCGCCGGATTCGGGGTGATGGTTGGGTGCATGGTGTCGTCTTCGCTGGCCATGGCCCCGGCCATGCTGGTTGCACAAGGCGTACAATTGGTCGACCTGGATGGGCCACTCCTCCTGCTCGCCGATCGCCAGCACGGTCTGCGCTACGACGGTGCCAGGATTCATCCGCCGCAACCCGAGCTGTGGGGTTAGGAGGCCGACGGCATCTTCGACAATTAGGCGAATAGAGTATATAAGAGGCCTTATCGAGAGGGAGCGGCGGCGCTGCCGTCACGAAACTGCGCGAGGGAACGTGAGGCGGAGTGCAAGGCTAAATATTACTTTTCGCTGCTGGTGGATAGAGTCGGGGCGCCGAGCCGTCACGTTGCTGGCGGCTACGCTGTTAATGCTCCTTGTTGCGGCACCACCGGCAACGGCAATGCGGCTCGACGGCCTGCAAAGCGCATGGACCGAACTTCAGCTGGCGGTGCTTGACCGGCTTGCCCGCACGGACGATGACGACCCGGTTCGCGCTGGGCTGATCTATCGTCGACTGACCGACCGCTTGAACGCTTTGACTGCCGAAGGCGGCACGGCTGACGATTTACAACTGCTGGAGGAAGCTCGCCAGCGAGTTAACGCCTATTGGCTGGGTGGCCAGCGTATCCTGGACCTGCGCCGGCAACGCGACCGTCTCGGCGAGGACACGCTGCGACCGATCAGCGTCGACTTCCGATTGCGCCTACAGCGAATCACCGGTGGCGGCAAGCCAACAGAGGCCCCAATCGCTGCTGATGCGGTGATCAGCATGTTGCTGGTCCAGCAATACGCCGACCACTATATCATCCACCGCGATGCCGATAATGTCAGCCGGGTCAGGCTTGAACTAGAGGCGATTGTTCGTCGGCTGGTGGAACTAGGCAAGTTGCCGCTGGAGCAGCCGTCTCGTACTGTGGTCGGGGAGGTCGGTGCCCTGCTGAAGGGCTACGCCGTCGCCTTTGAACAGTTGGCCATAGTGGTGGCCGAAGAAACCAAGCTAATCGCGGAAACAATAGACCGCAGCGCCATGGAGCTTTCGGCGCTGTTGGCGTCTCAGGCCGTTGAAGGGCGATCGGAAGCGCCAGCGTCCCCGATTCTATCTAAGCCTATTCAAGCTCAGCCTATTCATAACGCGACTTGGCTGGAGGCAACCACTGTAAAGCCAAGTAATTTACGAATAGTTACAATCATTACCATATCTGGTTTAGTTCTGGCTATAGTCTTATTATTACTGTTTCGTGGGCGGCACCGAACAGCGGTCGCGCCTGAATCGGTGGGTAGCTTGGTGCGGCACCGTGAAGATCTCCATACTGAAGAGAAGGCACCCCCCGAACCTGAGAGGGGTATATCCGAAAGGGTGGTGGTGGCGGGGGTAGACTGGCTGGCCGGAGTGGGGCGCTCGGTCGCCATGCTCCACGCCACCGATGGCGAGCTGACCCGACTGCGCGAACATGCGGAGCGAATACAGGCCCAACTAACCAACGACAAGATAGTAGCAGAGACCAGAAATCGCGCGATGGCCGGCTTTATCGCTCACCTTGGCGACAAGTTGCAGGGGCCGCTCTCCACCATCATCAGTCACGGCGATCAAGTTATGGCCGACCTGGACCGTCTTGGCGCCAGTTCGCTTACCCCAGACATCGAAATGATTCAATGGTCTGGCGAACAACTGCTAAGAATGGTCGAGGCGTTGCGAGGCGTTGCAGAGATTGAGGCCGGCACCCTCACAGTCAACCGCGAGGATTTCCTGGTCGATCATCTAGTGGGAGAGATACGTGAGCGTCTGCGGCCGTTAACAAACCTTTATGGCAACCGATTTAACGTACAGACCGCGCGCGGCATCGGACTGATGCACTCGGATTTCCAGAAATTGCGCATCGCACTATTTCATCTGTTGGAAAACGCCTGCAAGTTTTCTGAGAATGGTGATGTTACGCTTGTCGTCATGCGCATCGAAGAGGATGGGCAGCCACAGGTACGCTTTACCGTGACCGACACCGGCCCCGGTATTTCTGCCGACCATATAAACCGCATCTTCGATCCTTTTGTAGCCTTTGGCAGCGAGCGATGCAGTGGTGCCGGCCTGGGCCTGACCCTGGTTCACCATTATGCGGTTGCACTGGGCGGAAGCATAGAGGTCAACAGCAACCCCGGGCGCGGCTCCTGTTTCGTACTTACTCTGCCCGTGGACTCCCGTAACGAGCAAACCTACACCGCGCCCCTGGATCAGACTTCTGATTCTCTGGCTTTAGCCAACAACAGCCCGGTGCTGAAATTGGCAGCTCCCTCGCCCACCCCTGCGGACGCAACAAATTATGTTTAATCAGCCTAATACCAGCTCACGCACGATCAAACATTCATGGCTGCCAGGCATAAACTCACGGCATAGCCTGGGCCGCTGGTGATAGACGCCGCAGGTCACGCTATAGCCGACCACCCCAACCAGCGCGGCACAACGGCCGCCGTCATCACAGGCCATCCGGTCGCGGTCACGGGAGATAAAGCTAGCAGGAATTCCTGCGGCGTCACCAGGATCGTCCGGGTCGAACATCGGGCAGTCACCGGAATAGGCGCAGCAGGCACCGCAGCACTGGCAATCAAGTTCGGTGATAGCTGCCGGTTCGACCTTAGTTGATTTGCCCCGGTGCCTTCCCATATTAGCCGCCGCGCGATCAGGACACGGCCTTGCGTCGGCTCGGTTTGGGCGGGGAAGCGTTGCCAATGGCGGTACCCGAAGCCTGGACGGTTTTTGTGGCGACCTTAGCCGGGGCCTTAGCTTGAGCTTTGGCCGGGGCCTTAGCTGGAGCTTTTGTGGCGACCTTAGCCGGGGCTTTAGCTTTAGCCGGGGCTTTAGCTTTAGCCGGGGCCTTAGCGCTCGCGCTAGGTTTGGTAGTTCCGACCTTGGCTGCCTTGGCTGCCAACAGCTCAACCGCCTCGTTCATGCTTATCGAGTCGGGTGAGATTGACTTGGGCAGCGAGGCGTACAGGCTGCCATGTTTGGCATACGGACCAAAGCGGCCAGTGCCGATGGTAACGGGCTTGCCATCGTCGGGGTGTTCACCAAG
>JBAXKX010000012.1:0-23416 GCA_037135115.1 Rhodospirillaceae bacterium | reverse complement strand
GTAGACTCTCAAGGTGGAGCCTGAGGTTCCAGTTCCCGATAGGCGATAGACGATGCGCGCGCCGTCCTTGAAGATGATGCGCACCCCCTGCCGTGCGGAGCGGCTGCCGTCTACCGGGTCGGCATAACTGAAATCGTCGGCACTGGCGACAATGTGATTTGCTAGAATCCGGCCCGGCAAATCCGCTAGACCGCTCCGCAATTCGGCCATCAGGGCGTCGGCTGCTGCCGACTCGACACCTTCATAGTCATGGCGGCTATAGAAGTTCCGGCCATAGTCGCGCCAGTGCTCGCGCATTAGGGCTTCGGCGGATATTTTGCGCACGGCCAGCACATTGAGCCACATCAGCACCGCCCACAGCCCATCCTTTTCACGGACATGGTCGGAGCCGGTGCCGAAGCTCTCCTCACCACAAATGTTGATGCGGCCAGCATCAAGTAATGTGCCGAAGAACTTCCAGCCGGTTGGAGTTTCGTAGCACGGGATGGCGAGCGCCGCCGCTACTCGGTCCACGGCGAGGCTAGTCGGCATCGAGCGGGCGACGCCAAAAAGTCCGGCCGCGAAATGCGGTACTAGGTGGGCGTTGGCGGCTAGTACTGCCAAGCTGTCGCTAGGCGAGATGTAAAAGTCGCGGCCAAGCACCATGTTGCGATCACCGTCGCCATCGGAGGCGGCACCAAAATCGGGTGCATCGGGTCCTGTCAGCATCGATACCAGTTCCGCCGCATGGACCAGATTGGGGTCGGGATGGTGGCCCCCGAAGTCGGGCAAGGGCAATCGGTTGATCACGGTGCCTTGAGCTGCGCCCAGTCGGTTTTCAAGAATTTCAACGGCGTAGGGGCCAGTGACAGCGTTCATGCCGTCGAACACCATGCGGAAGCCACCGGCAAACAGCCGGCGTATCGCCGCCATATCGAAAATCTGCTCCATGAGTAGGGCGTAGTCGGCGACTGAGTCAATGATTTCGACCTCAAGCGGGCCGAGTGCGACCATTCCCAAGCGGTTCAGGTCGATGACGGGTACGGCATCGAGAATCCGGTAGGTGGTAAGCTGGCGTGAGCGGGCGAAGAATGCCTCGGTCAGCGCCTCGGTGGCCGGGCCGCCGTTTGACCCGTTGAACTTAATGCCGAAGTCGCCCAGTGGTCCGCCCGGATTATGACTGGCCGAGAGAATAAAGCCACCTAGCGCCCGTCGCTGTCTTATCAGATTCGAAGCCGCAGGCGTGGACATGATGCCGCCATGTCCGACCACCGCGCGGGCCACGCCATTGGCGGCAGCCATCCGTAGGATAATCTCAATCGCCGTGTCGTTGTGGTAGCGGCCATCGCCACCGATAACCAGCGTGCAACCTGGGAGGTCGGGCAGGCAATCAAGTACTGACTGGACAAAGTTTTCCAGGTAGTGGGCCTGCTGGAACACGGTTACCGTCTTACGCAGGCCCGAGGTCCCGGGCCGCTGGTCATTGAATGGGGTGGTTGTCTGGAGGCACATGGGCCAGCACTGTTCCGTTTTTGGGTGCGGGCGTGTCTTTATCGGTGGGTGATGGTGGTCCCTACTGGACTCGAACCAGCTGCCTACGGTTTAGGAAACCGCCGCTCTATCCAGATGAGCTAAGGGACCATCATGATTTTTCATTAGGCCGTTCATAACACGTACCCTGGCATATGGCAAATGTCAGAAGTGGGGCATATGCCAGAATTTGGCATTCGCTCAGCTCTGTTTCCAGGGCAGACCGGCGGTTTTCCAGCCGTTGCGGCTGCCTCGGTGGCAGTCAGAATCCAGCTGGCCCTCGAAGCCATCGGTGATGTTGTGGGTGGTGAAGCCTCGCCCGGCCAGAAATTCGGCCGCCGCCCGAGAGCGAAAGCCGCTGCGGCATATAAGATAGAGTGGCTGATCGGTTGCTATCCCGCCGTCCCGGATCTCCTCAAGGAAACTCGGGTTGATTTCCATGGTCGGAAACCGCTGCCATTCTACCAGGAGTATCTGGTTTACCTGGTGACTCAGGGTTGACAGGTCGGGGCAGCCGACATAGGTCCACTCTGCCTTGGTTCGGACATCCACCAGTACTGCGTTAGGGTCATTGGCCAAGGCCAGCCATGCCTGTTCCGGTGTAACATCCCCGCTAAAATTTCCCGGCATTTCATTCCCCGGATATTCACTCGACCCGCTGGACTATATCACCGGATACTGCCAAAATAGAGCATATTAACGCGGTGTAGGCGTGAACGATGTTGACGTCAATTTATCATAGCGGAGGCGGCCATGTTCGATCAAGCCGTACACAACGATGTCGCTTGTATTGAGCATAGCCATGCCCTCTTCCATGAAATGATAGATTACCTTCAGTCAGCCATGCTCAAAGGGAAGAGCCGGGCGGTGATCCACAACCTGATGGTCGATTTGACGGCCACCCTAAGCGTTCATGTCGAGCTTGAAAATCATTTGATGATAACTGCAAACTTTCCGTTGGCGGCGTCCCATATCAAGGAACATGAGTCGTTCCGCAGTGCTTTTCTTGCTCAACTTCAGAAGGCTTATGACGGTATCGAGGTCAATGGCTTTGCGGAATCGCTTAAGGGTATCCATAAGCGCCACATCCATTATTTCGATGATGTACTCAAGTATTACCTTGAGGACAAATATAGTCTTCATTCCGTGAAGGATGGGCTGGGCATATAACCGGGGTAGGCCCCCGGTATCGTTCTAACCAATCTTCCGTTCTAACTTATCAGGGTGCGCGCGGGGGCAGTGCGAGATGCGGTGCGGATTCGGGTTCGGCGCGGCGCTCGGGTAGCCGCATCATGCGGGTGTCGATCATCATGACCACGCCATGTTCGGCGGCGCGCTCGTGCAGGGTTTTGAGGGTTGCCTCGCGGATGCGCTGGCGGGCCTCGGCGCTGTCGGCTTGGCGTATGGCCCGGCGATAGGCTTGGTGGTCAGCACCACTCATCAAGTCGCGCGCCCGGACGAATGAGATCACAGCCATTGCCCGGTGCCCGGTTACGGCTGGGGCGAGTTGTGAAGATGGCTCGGGACGGGCCGGATCGGGCCGGGCGGGATCGGCTGAAGCGGGAGCCGCAGCGCTGCTAGCCAAGACAGCGGCCATGAGCACGGTTCCGGCCATTTTTCCGGCCAGTTTGGTTATTAAACGCCTGCTTGCCGCGTGCATGCCAGCCCCCCTTGAAATTTTGCATTATATTATACCAATAACCTTTGATGGGTCAATATCTGAGGCCATTGGTATTTGACACGGAAAAACCAGGGGCTTGAACCGTGGTGAACAAGTGTATATTTTATGCCGATGGAATTGAAACAAATGAATGATATCGTCATTAGCTGGATCGGCGCGGCGCTGGTTGGCCTGTTTATCGCTTGCCTGCTGCCTGCGGGCAAGGCCCTTGGTGCCGATGAGCGATCGGACGGGCGCCCGGGAGCTGGGCCGGGAGCTGGATTGGTTGTTCCCGAACTGGTTTTACAGGTCGGCGTCGAGGCGGATCATGCGCCCTATGCCTTTGAGCGTCAGGGTGTTGTTACCGGCTTCGATGTCGAGCTGATTGCGGCGCTGGGCAAGGTCATGGGATTTCGGCCCGAGTTCCGACTCGGCCCCTGGAACGACATTCGTCAGGCATTTGCTGCGGGCGGGCTCGATTTGCTGGCTGGGGTGTTTTACGGTGAGGACCGTGCCCTGCCGATGGTCCTGGCTTCACCCTATGCTTGGGTTAAGCCGGGGCTGGTTACTCGTCAGTCGTCGTCCTTGCGCGGGCTGGACGAGCTTGATGGCCGTGAGGTTTTGGTCATGGCGGCGGACCCGTCTATCGGCTTGTTGCGTCGGACGGCTCCGGATGCTCGGGCTGTGGTCGCAACCGATGCCCTGGAGGCGCTGCGCGCGCTGGCTGCGGGCAGACATGATGCTGCCTTGTTTGGCGATGTTGATCAGGCAAATGTTTTCATTGCTCAACTGGGCCTAACCCATCTCCGCTTGCGGCCGGTCAACGAGACTGTACGCTCATATGCCGTTGCGGTATCCCCAGCGCATGGTGAACTGGCGGCCCGCATCGATACCGGACTTGCCATTCTGCGGGCCAATGGCAAATATGCGACCCTGCGAGAGCACTGGTTTGGTTCCGCATTTGCTGATGGTTCAGCAACAATGTGCATTCCCGACTATATATTACATGCTGTTGGTGGCGGTTTGTTCGTTGTAATTGTCGGTTTGGTTGGCTTATGGCATGTTTGGCGTCGGGTGGCGGTCCGCGCCGCCATTGCGCCGCGAAATGCCGGTGGCGAGCGGCTGTTCAAAGAAATTTTCAGGGCGGCCGGCGACGCTATTTTGGTGTTTGATGATGGCCGATTGTTCGACTGTAACGCCCGTGCTCTGGAAATATTCGGTTTTGCTGACCGTAAAGAGTCGCTTGGCCGTCGGTACAGCGAACTGTCGCCGCCGATTCAGCCCAATGGGCAGAATTCGGATATGGCGGCTGAACTGCGGATTGCTGAGGCCTGGAGTAACGGTTCCGTGAGTTTCGAGTGGCTGCACCGCCACCAGACCGGCGATGTCTTTCCCGCCGAGGTTCTGCTCTCTACCTTTAATCTTAACGGACAGAAGGTGGTCCAGGCTTCGGTGCGCGACATCACGGCGCGCAAACGGACCGAGGCGGCACTTCGCGACTCCGAACGGCGGATGGCCGATATCATAAATTTGCTGCCCGATCCGATCTTGGTGATCGATCTGAGCGGGCGTGTCCAGTTCTGGAATCAGGCGATGGAGGTGTTGACCGGGATACCGGCCGGACAAATGCTCGGCAAGGGTGATTATGAGTATGCGCTGCCATTTTACGGTGAACGCCGGCCGTTGCTGATCGACATTGTGCGGCTTCCCAATCATGAGATTGAAAAGAATTATGCCAATGTCTCGCGGTTCAACGAGTCCCTGGTCGGCGAGACCTATGTGCCTAACTTGCGCGACGGCGGGACCTATGTTCTTGCGACGGCGGCGCCGCTTTACGACGCCCGCAATGCCTATGTCGGAGCCATCGAGGTTATCCGCGACATCACGCAGCGTCGGCGTGCTGAAATGGCGCTCCAGGATTCCGAGCGCCGACTTGCCCATATTATCGAATTTCTTCCTGACGCCACCGTGGTGACGGATACTGGCGGCAAAATCGTCACCTGGAACAAGGCGATGGCCGACCTTACCGAAACGTCCGCCGATGTGATGCTTGGTAAGGGCAATTATGAGGTCGCCCTGCCGTTTTATGGCGAGCGCCGGCCTATACTCGTTGATCTTGCGCTGCGACCTGATGCTCGTTGGGAGGCGACTTACAACTCCTTCGTGCGGCGCGGCGACATACTTTATGGCGAAATCTACGCGCCGGTGCTGCGGGGTGGGCAAGTTTACATTATGGCCACCGCAGCGGTTATTAGGGATTCCAGGGGTCAGCCCGTGGGTGCCATCGAAATTGTACGCGATCTTTCAGAACGCAAGATTATGGAGGAGGCAATGCGAGACGCCAGGGACGCCGCCGAGTCGGCTACCCGGGCCAAATCTGAGTTTCTTGCCAATATGAGCCACGAAATCCGTACTCCGATGAACGCGATCATCGGCATGACAAGCCTTATGCTGAACACCGAACTGACCGACGAACAGCGCGACCTGACCGAAACCGTCCGGTCTAGTGGCGATGCCTTGCTCGCCTTGATTAACGATATCCTTGATTTTTCCAAGATCGAGGCCGGGCGAATGGACATGGAGGTGCAACCGTTCGATCTGCGCCAGTGTTTGGAATCGGCGGTCGATCTTGTCGCGGTCAAGGCTAACGAGAAGGGGCTGGATCTGGGCTGCCTGATCGAGCATGAAACCCCGCCGACTTTGATGGGCGATGTGACCCGACTCCGCCAGATCCTGGTCAATCTGCTCAACAACGCGATTAAGTTTACCGAGCGGGGCGAGGTGGTGCTGAGGGCGGTGGCGGAGCAAGTCACCGATGCGGGGTCGGACTTCGCCACTTGGGCGACTCTGCATTTCTCAGTACGTGATACCGGCATTGGTATTCCGCCCGAGCGCCGGGACCGACTGTTTAAGTCGTTCAGCCAAGTAGATGCTTCGACGACTAGGCGTTATGGCGGTACCGGGCTGGGTCTGGCGATTTCGGCTCGGCTGGCTGAACTCATGGGCGGCAAGATGTGGGTCGAAAGTTCCGGCCTACCCGGGCAGGGTTCGACCTTCCACTTTACTGTACGGGTGCCGGTGTCGTCCGATTATCTTGAGCGGCAATTTCCGGTTGACCTGCCTGAACTGGCGGGTAAGCGGGTGATGATCGTAGACGACAATCTCACTAACTGCTTGATCCTTACTCGCCAGGCCGAAGGCTGGGGCATGTTGCCCGAGACCTTCGACTCACCCCTGGAAGCTTTGGAAACTATCCGGCGCGGTGTGACGTTTGACCTCGCCATCCTCGATATGCAGATGCCCGACATGGACGGGCTTCAGCTTGCCCGGGGCATTCGTGATGTCTGTCCAGCCGAGGTGCTGCCGTTGATCATGCTGACCTCACTCGGGCGGCGCGATCCGGCGGCCGATGCCCTTGGCTTTGCCGCCTTCCTTCACAAGCCGATCAAGTCGGCGGCCTTGCATGATTCGCTTCGCCAGGCGCTGGGCGGCTTGCGCGACCGGGAGACCCGGCCACGTGGTGGCGGTGGCGGTGGGAGCGTTATCATTGACTCCGGTCTTGCCGCCCGTCATCCCTTGCGTATTCTGGTTGCCGAAGATTACGCGATCAACCAGAAGGTTGCGCTTTATACTCTAAGCAAAATGGGCTACCGCGCCGACCTTGCTGCGAACGGCATTGAGGCACTGGAGGCGCTCCGGCGCCAGGACTATGACGTGGTGTTGATGGACGTACAGATGCCGGTAATGGACGGGCTGGAGGCAAGCCAGTGCATTGTTGCCGAATGGGCGGCGGCAAGGCGCCCGCGCATTATCGCCATGACCGCCAATGCCATGCAGGGCGATCGGGAAATATGCTTGGATGCTGGTATGGACGACTATATTACCAAGCCGGTCCAGGTGGGTGAGTTGCAGGCGGCGTTGTTGCGCTGCCAGAATTCGGACGTACGGGCTGGGATGCTAGCAGTGGCGCAGACTGTGGACGCTTCTGTGCAGGAAGCTTCCGGTGTGGTTCAAGGCCCCGCCATAGATCGCGGCATTCTGTTTCAGTACTTCGTTGACTTGGAACGGGGCGATACCGAAGTATTCCGTGAGATGGCCGGGATGCTAAAGGAGGATGTTCCCAGCGGGCTTGACGAGATGGCCGCCGCCGCTGCTGTGGGTCGGGTCGATTTGGTTCACAACATCGCCCACACTCTTAAGGGTGCTGCCCGCAGTTTTGGGGCGGAGCGTTTTTCCGATATGTGTCAAGTCCTGGAAAGTGAGACGGCAAACGGCGTGCTTCCCGGTACCGTCGCTGTTATGATCACCGCTTTGCGAACCGAGTTTGCTCGTGTTGTCGAGGAGTTAAATCGTGAACTTGGCTGCTGATTCTAAGGGTGGGCTGCGGGCCGAGCGGGCTGAGCGTTTGATCTACCTGATCTATAGCGATGATGTGGAAGCGGCCTCGCTGGCGGCTGAAATCGGCTGCTTCGGCTATAATGTGAGAGTTTTCAGCAACACCGTCGAGGCGCGCGAGATCTTTCGCGAAACGCCGCCGACCGCCGCCGTCATGGTGCTGGACTTGTTGGCAAACGGTATTGGGGCCGTTGAGCTTGCCGATGTTACACATGAAACATTTCCGGTTCTGTTCATTTCGGGGCAGGATGATTTGGTGGCCCGTCTTCAGGCGGTGCGATCTCGCGGTGCAGGTTTTTTCGCCAAACCGGTTGACGTGCCGCTACTGGTCGATGTGCTTGACCGTCTGATGGTCCAGCGCTCCCGCGAAGCAGAGCGCATTTTGATCGTCGATGATGATCGCATTCAGGCCAACCTTAACGGCTTACATCTGCGCCGGGCCGGCATGGACGTCAAAATCCTGATTGATCCGATGGCTACCATCGAAGTGCTGTCCCAGTTTCAGCCCGATCTGGTGCTGCTCGACATGTATATGCCGCTTTGCACCGGTATGGAGCTGGCGACGGTAATTCGGCAGATGGAGGCTTTTGTCAGCCTGCCCATAGTATTTCTTTCGGCTGAAACCGACCGTGATAAGCAATTGGCAGCGGTCGGACTCGGTGGGGATGATTTCCTGGTCAAGCCGATCAAGCCCGAGCACTTGGTTTCGGCTGTGGTGTCACGGACCGAGCGTTCCCGCAAATTGCGTTCGGTGATGATGAGGGACAGCCTAACCGGCTTGCTAAATCACAGCACAATCACCGATCGGCTCAATATGGAGGCTTGCCGTGCCGCCCGTGAGGGAGGGGCTTTGTCGGCGGTGATGATCGATATCGACCATTTCAAGCAGGTTAATGACAGCTTCGGTCACCCGGTCGGTGATCGTGTCATAAAGAGTTTGTCCCGGCTAATGACCCAGCGGCTGCGCTGTACCGATATCGTCGGGCGCTATGGCGGCGAGGAATTTATGATCATCCTCCCCGGCACTGCTCCCGAGCAAGCCGTGGAATTGGTTGAACAGC
Organism: Rhodospirillaceae bacterium; assembly: GCA_037135115.1. GTDB lineage: Bacteria > Pseudomonadota > Alphaproteobacteria > Azospirillales > Azospirillaceae > BOG-933. The sequence continues at coordinate 14,791 of JBAXKX010000012.1, read as the reverse complement.
TGCGCCAAGTTTTTTCCATTCTGCGTCACCATTCCAGCGACAACGGTGCAAGCTCTTGTTCAAGTCCGGGAGCCGATCCCGTCGACTTTTCCGTTACCTTCAGTGCTGGCGTGGCCGGATTTTCGGTGGGCACAGAGCGCGCTGAACTTAAGGAGGCGGCCGACTTGGCGCTTTACGAGGCGAAGCGCCAAGGCCGCAACCGAGTTGTCGTGGCGCCATAATATATCTGAACCGGCGGTCTGGGCCTAATTGACCCGGCCGCCGGAGGTTATTTACGGCCGGTAGCCGCCGGTTGACACCAATTCCACCGAGCGGGGGGAGTTGCGGGTGTCTGGGCGCGGTCCCGGTCGCGATGTAGGTCGCTGTGACTGTGCCGCCTGCGGCGTTGACGGCCGCTGTGACTGTGCCTGCGGCGTTGACGGCCGTTGTGACTGTGCCTGCGGCGATGGCCGCCGTTGTGCGTGGGCTTGGTCGCGTCGTGGCTGCTGGTGATGGGAAGGCGGGGCTGCGCGCGGCGGGGTTTGCGGGGCCAGCTTGGCTGCGGTCATCGCCGGGTGGCTGTCGATCACGGCTAGTGGTCGCCGGGTCAGTTTCTCGATGTCGCGTAAGAACGCCCGTTCGCTGGGGTCGCAAAATGACAATGCTATGCCGCGAGCTCCGGCTCGGGCGGTGCGGCCGACTCGGTGGACATAGCTTTCGGGTATGTTGGGCAGTTCGAAGTTGATGACGTGGGTTATGTCATCAACATCGATGCCGCGGGCCGCTATGTCGGTTGCCACCAGCACCCGGGCGATACCAGAGCGGAAGTTCTCAAGCGCACGCTGGCGGGCACTTTGGGATTTGTTGCCGTGGATGGCCTCGGCAGCGATCCCGGCATTTTCCAGGTGCTCGGTCACTCGGTTGGCCCCGTGCTTGGTGCGGGTGAAGACGATCACCCGCTCCAGCGCTTGGTCGTCGAGCAATGAACTCAGGAGGGCGCGCTTGGCTCCAGCATCGACGAAGAATACCTGCTGGTCGATCTTGTCCACAGTTATCACTTGTGGCGTTACCTCGACCCGCACCGGATCCCGCAGCATGTCTGTTGCGAGTCGGGCGATATCCTGGGGCATAGTGGCCGAGAATAACAGTGACTGGCGCTCTCGCGGCAGGTGAGAGATGATCTTGCGAACGTCGCGGACGAAGCCCATGTCGAGCATACGGTCGGCCTCATCAAGGACCAGATAGCTGGCCTTGTCGAGGCGGACGTGACGCTGGTTGATTAGGTCAAGCAGCCGTCCCGGTGTGGCGACCAAGATGTCAACACCGTTGGCCATCGCTTTGACCTGAGGGTCTTGGCCGACGCCGCCGAAGATTACGGTGGTGCGTAGGTTGAGGTACTTGCCGTAGACCTTGATTGCTTCGGCGATCTGGATGGCTAGCTCGCGGGTGGGGGCCAGGATCAGGGCGCGTGTTCCGCGTGGCCCGGCACTACCGGCCTGCTCGGAGAGGCGTTGCAGGATGGGTAGCGCAAAGGCCGCAGTCTTGCCGGTGCCGGTTTGGGCGATGCCGACTACGTCTCTATTGGCAAGCTGGGGCGGAATCGCCTGCGCCTGAATCGGGGTGGGGGTGTGGTAGTCCTCGGAGGCCAGGGCGCGCAAAAGCGGCTCGGCCACCCCAAGATTGGAAAACGACAGATGTGTCAAAGTATCAAAGTCCTTCGGTGCCGTTGTGGCGACCAATAAGGTCGCGGGCACCAATACAATGTCGCGGTCACCCAACGCACGATTGGGACCGCTATTCGTTATAGGGAACTGTCTCAAGATGAAGCGCAGCCATTACAATTGTGGCGGCGCGTCGCGCGATCGCGAGAAAATCCATCCACAATGTGGCGTAACGTCACGGCGAAGTCAAGCCCTTTGGTCCATATCAACCAAGTTCCTGAACCAGTCTCGTTTGTTTTTAAGATGGCGTATCTGGTGGCGTATTTGGTGGTTTGAAAATGAATACGAGTGTAGCATACCTAAGCATGTATGTTGCAGTGCGGTAATAAGAGTGGCGGCACGCGGCGATGGAGGCAGGTGTTGTATGGCCGAGCTAACAAGCACGTTTGATGCATTATTTTTTCGCGATCAAAGTTTGCCGTTGCATTATCTCGCGAGGTCCGTCGTTTCCGGCTGGCGGTTGGTTTTGTTGTCGGCGGTGGCGGCCACATTGCTGGCGGCTGCGGTGCTGCGCCTAGTACCGGCTGAATATACTGCAACCATGGTGGTCGGGCCGATCGCCCGGACCGGTGCCGCTGCAATGGGCGCCCGGGCGCCGGTGGCGATGCGGTCTGGTGTGGCGCTTTCGCCGCTTGAATTCGGCAGCGGTGAGGAGACGCTCTCCGATTTTACCCGCTTCATCGAGTTGCTTGATTCTCCTGCCGTGGCGTTACGGCTGATGGCCGATGCCAGTACAGTACGCCATATGTTCCCTGAGCGCTGGGACGTTAGCAGTGGGCGCTGGCACACTCCGGGCGGGCTTACGGGCTGGTTTCGCTGGATGATATTTGGTTTGGCTGGGCGCGAGGATTGGGCGGAACCTGATGCCACCACTGTTGCCCGCCTGTTGCGTCGGAACGTGGTGGTTCAGTCGCTTGGTACCAATCCCATGCGCCGGATTACCTACCGCGATTCCGACCGCGCCTTTGCGACCATGTTGCTGACTCGGCTGACTGCCGCTGCCGATGCCCATCTTCGTGCCGAGGCTGGACGCCGGGCGCGGACCGAAATAGCCTTTATTCGCGCCCATCTCGGAGAGATCGTCAACTCAGAATATCGCAAGGCGATGGCCGATCACGCCCTCGACCAAGAACGGGTGGTGATGATGATTGAGGCCGACTTGCCGTTCGCAGCCGACCTAGTCGAGTCGGCCAGCGCGGCTAACCACCCTGATTTCCCTAATCCCATGATAATATTGCCGTTGGCGCTGGCAGGCGGCACCGGTCTTGGTTTGTTCATGGTATTCGCACTCGCAGCTTGGCGTGATCGTGCCCGGGTCTCCGCGCGTCAGTGCCGGATTACTTCGGGCGTGGTGTGAGCTTGGAGTTGATACCTGTATCGGTCGTTGTAATGACCCGAAATGAGGCGGGCAATATCGCCGATTGTCTGCTTGCGTTGAGTTCATTCGCGGAGGTGTTCGTCGTTGATTCATGCAGCACCGACAGCACAGCAAAACTAGCGGTGAGTTTGGGTGCCTCGGTGGTTGTTTTTCAGTGGAATGGCCTCTACCCTAAAAAGAAGCAGTGGTGTCTTGATAATCTTCGCTTTAGTCATGACTGGGTGTTCTATGTCGACGCTGATGAGCGTGTGACACCGGCCTTGACCGCCGAGATCGCTGCCCTGATTTCGGATGGCCCTCGTCATGCCGGGTATTTCATTATCGGACGCATGGCATTTCTTGGTCGGCGCCTGCGCTTTGGCCAGGTCAATAACAAGTTGGCGCTGTTCGACCGACGCCACGGCAGCTATCGCGTGTGTCCAGACCTGGATGTAACGACGATGTGGGAGGTTGAGGGCCACTACCAGCCCGAAATCTTTGGCACGGTCGGGCGGCTCAAGGCCTATCTTTGGCATGAGGATGCCAAGCCGCCTTTCGCTTGGATTGAGCGCCATAATCGCTACTCGGACTGGGAGGCGGCCTTGCGCGGTGACGGCCGGCTGCGCCGCTTGGCTATGGCTGAAAGCCGGTGGCGGCGCTGGCTCAAGATTTTACTAAATTCCTTGCCAGCGCGTCCCTTGCTTGCATTTGTCCACAGCTACCTGTGGCGACTCGGTTTTCTAGATGGTGCGGCTGGTTTCCATTATGCGATGGCTCGTGCCTTTTACTATTGGCAAATTGACATCAAGGCCAAAGCGATCAAGCTTGGTCGAATGACGGCCAGCTCCGAGCAACTGCGAGGTTGAAAATAAGGCATACCCTGAATTAGTGGCGGATGCACGCGATTGTAGCGAAATAGGCCGAATAAAGATGGTGACAGTTTACGTGTAACGAAGGCCGCAAGCTGGATTAAAGCAACAATCCTTTGTCTAATAACCCCATGATGCAATATCTCTTTTCTAATACAGGCTTGATCGCTGCGGCCGATCGAGGCTTGCAGCTCCGAGAGACCTCCGCCAGCAAAAATGCAAAGAGGTTGTGGAACATGGATTATTGAGTCAGATTTGGCGAGGACTTTAAGGGTAAATGCATAATCGGCTCCAATGCTGAAATAGGTATCGAATGTAATGTCATGTAAAATGGAGCGTAGATAAAGCATGGATTGATGATGAGTAAACATCCCGTACCAGGCTCGACGGTGAGAGCGCGCCGGTTTATAGTGCATTTTTCCATTGGTGCCGTTTTCCCAGGCATCCCCATAACAAAATTCAGGAAATCCAGCGTTCATTAATGCATCGCTAAATTTCGCCAGCGTATCCATGCTAGGCAGGCTGTCCCCGGCATTGAGAAACAGTACGTAGGTCCCGGTACATGCAGCAAGCCCGGTGTTCATTGCATCGTAAATGCCATCGTCGGGCTCAGAGCGCCACCAGGCTATTTGGTCGCTAAACGCCATTAGATAGTCGCGTCCGCCGTCCTTAGAGTCGCCATCGACCACTATCCATTCGAAATTGCGGTAGGACTGGCGGCGCAGGCTGTCGTGGGTTCGCGTTAGCCCGGCCAAGTCGTCGCGGACCACCGTTACGACTGAGTAAAGTGGAGCCGGGTTAGGTTGGTCGGTCTTAGGTTGGTCGGTCACGGGCGGCCGATGACTGAAATTGAGGCGGCGGTTAGCGCCAGTTGGCCGAGCACACCGCCGATGTTGCGGGCCGCTTCGAGGAATTCAAAGGGATGGGAGTCGCGAGGAACGATGATGGTTGACCCCGGCGGTACTCCGGAATCGCCATGCAGCCACGCGGAGGCCGCCAGCGTTCGGGAACTGCCGTTGGGGAGAAGAATGAAGGTGCGGTCGCCATCGGCGTTGCGTGTAAAACCGCCCGCTTGGTCGAGATAGTTTTCGGCGCTGCCGTCCGGGTCGTAGGCCAACACAACCGGAGCGAGCACTTCACCGAATACCGCCACCGTCAGTGATCGCTTTGGTATTACTAAACGGTCGCCGGGTTCGAGCAGGATGTCCCGTCGGGGCTGGGATTTCAGTACTGCCGGGTCGGCCTCGATGGTGATTCTTCCTACTGCTTGGGTGCCGCGTAACTCGGCGGCAAGCTGACGTGCCAGCGCCACGCCCTCGGGTCGTGATTGGGCATCGGGGCGGAACATTTCGGTGGTCAGTGCTCGCTCGATGTCTTGGGCCGCACGTTGGAACTGCTCTGATTCGCGGCGCCTTGCGCTCTCGCGGGTGAATACCGCACCAGCGGGGTAGGCCTCCTGAGTTAGCCCCCCGGCCCGGTTTACCAGCGACGACAAGGTTTCGCCGCGCAACACGTCGTAGCTGCCGGGGCGCGGTACTTCACCCTCAATGGTTACGCCGCGCAGCTCGAGGGCTATGGTGCGCGAGTTGACCCTGATCGCGTCCCCTGGTCCGACCCTTGAGGTCGAGCCGCTGACACCTCCAAGGTCGACCAGAGTTCGCCCCGGGCCATGTTCGGAATCGACGGTGACTTCAATGCTGGTTGGATCGGCAGTTGCGGTCATGCCGCCTGCTGTTTCGATTACCGCTGCCAAAATTGTAATTCCCGCTACCGGATAGCTGCCGGGTCGCCTCACCGCACCTCTTACGGTGATAGCATGGTCGCGCAACAGGGTGATCAGGGCCGGGTCCGGCTCGGTGGTGCCGATGGGCTGGGACGGATCGGGTGCAATTGCCGATCGGGGCTGGCCGTCCGCAGAGTGGGGATCGGTCGATTCGGAGCGGCCCCGGCCCGGTCCCGGTCCATTGCCCAGGCCACTGGTGCGGGCATAGCCGGCCGCTGTGGCGTCTGCGGTTTCGAGCAAACGCCGCATTTCGCCGGTGGTGAACAAAATGACTCGATCGCGGTCGGCGAGAGTTCTGTCGAAGTGGCGGGTGACGACCTCGCGAGGAGAAAAGGCGAGCAACTGACGGGATAGGCTGGTGTGGTCGAACCGGTCGATCAGCCCAAGCAGGGGATAGACCTCGGTTGCCAGTTTGCCGCCGTCGCCCAGAGCCGCCCGCAGTGTTGCGGTGCGGGCCAGTGTTTGCACACCGGGATGACGGAATGGGCCGATCAGTTCGGCCGATGGTTCCGCCGACTCGATGATCTCACCGTAGCCGGCCTTGTCACCGTAGCCGGCCTTGTCACCGTCACTCCCCGCGACAGTCTTTTGCCCCAAAGCACCTCCCGCCTCCTGTGACAGTCGGTCCAGACGGGTTGGCGCGGCGGTTGGGTAAAACCCCGGTCGCGGTACTCCGGAAGTCATCAGTACAGAATGGTTGAGCGCAAAGCTCAGCAGGTCAGGATGGCGCTCAAACACCGATGGGCACGGCTCCTCGGACGGTGTTAGCTTGGCTGCGGCGCGGGCCAGCGGACCCCGGACTAGCGGGCCGTTGGGATCGCCGGAGATCGCGCGGGCCAGCACATTCAGCCCGGCACAGGCCGCCACGGGTGGTGGTGGGTGTCTTCGCAACAGCTCCAGAACTGGCCGAGCGGTGAGGAAATCAATGTCACGGGATCCGAGCACAATCAGAGTGTCGTTCTCGGCTAATTGGCGGTCGTCTTTGAGTTGAAATATGGTAGCTAAATCAATGGGAATCAGTTTGCGTGCCTGCGTTGCCGCATCAGTGGTCTCCAGCACCGCAAACGGCAGGTAGGGCCGGGGCAGTAGGTCATCGGGTCCGACCAGGGCGCCCACGCTTGGTTGTTCGGCCAGCGAGCGCGTTCCAGGGTGGCGGACATGGCCGTCGAGTCGGACCTCGCCGACCCTAATTTCATGGGCCGGCGAGACCAGCATGATGTCGCCGTCGCCGAAAAGGGGCCGGTCGCGATTGCCATCGGTGATATTGGCGGGCTGTTCGGCACCGTCGGGGCGGATCGCGAGGCATAGCACCCGACGAGCCCCCGGCCGCAGCGGCCCACCGGCGAGACGCTCCAGCGCCGTTACCGACAATTGTTCGTGCTCGGTTGCCAGTTCATAAATGGCCGGCCGCCGCACGGCTCCTGCAACAGCCACGGTTGGACCGATTGGCGGCACCATCAGGCGATCGCCGTCGGCCAGGACGTTGTCGCCGCCGGTACCGCCGGTTCGGAGCAGATCGTAAAGATCAACCGTTATGGGTTCAGAATGACCGGCATGAACCAGGGCTATTCGGCGCAGACTGCCGCCCCTTGCGACACCGCCTGCCGCGAACAGGGCATCAAGCGCGGTCCCGAGCGCGGTGACGGCATAGCGGCCGGGATTGGCAACCTCGCCGATGACCAGGACATGAATGCGGCGCAGTTCGGCAAGCGAAAGATAGACCTCGGTAGCGTCACCAAGCGCCGCCCTCGCCATCGCCGTCATGTCCTGGCGCAGGCCGGAGAGGGTGCGTCCGACCGCCAATAGCGGCGGCAGGCTATCCACCACCAGTCGGCCTTCGCGATCGATTGGGTAAGTCCGTGATGACGACTTTTCAGTTTGCAGCACAACTTGGACGGTATCGCCGATACCAAGAATATAGTCGGGTTGGACGCTGCCGATAGGGTTTTCCACATTCGCCCGGCCGTTACCGTTACCGTTACCGTTACCGTTCGCGTTACTGGTGTTGTGACCGAACAGGTCATAGCCGAATTGGCGCAGCGGCAGACCGGCCCGGGCCGAATAGGCAGATTCAAGGCGAGTCGGTGGCAGTACTTTGGCCATGACGGGATTGCGTCCCGGCTCTTCAGCCGAGGTTACACTCACCCACAAGCCTAGCGCCACCATCGGCACCAGCCTGGCGATCAATCTACACGCAGCAGCAAACATTTTTTTCCAACAACAACAAATCATACTCGGCGCAATGGCCAAGCATACAATCGCATGTTTAACATTGAATGTGGAAAATATTTCCGGTCGATTATAAAGAGGGCTGTGGGCTAGCGGCCGAGTTTACGAGTCAGAAACCCGTCGATGTCGTGCCATGCTTGGCTTCTAAACGTGTCGGTTTCGGCCATGATATCGTGTCTGGCACCAGGATAAGACATAAGCGTGCAGTCGTGCAATTTTTGGCAGAGGAGTCTTTGCGTTTCCTCCGGGACCAGGGCATCCCCCGGCGCCACTAGTGCCAGAATTGGTATGCGCACATTATCAAGTGCGCCAGGCATGGCGACGATCGTTTGGCTGCGAAACGATGCCGTGAGCCAGCCAAAGGTAACGCCGCCAATTTTCAATTCAGGATTGTTGCGATAGCCGTCGTGAATGCGGCGAAACCTCGTCTGGTCGCCGCTGATGGTGTTTCCTTCGAATTTGGCGTCCTTGATTGGATTATAGTCGCCCTGGCCGAAGGCATAGGCCCCGCTGAAACCAAATGCCCCGGCCGCTCGTGACAGCATTTCGGCGGCGAAGCGTGGCCAGGGCTCAGTATTGATGTCAACCATCGGTGCCGACAACACCACGGCCTTGAAGCGCCCCGGTTGGTCGATCAAAAAGCGCAGTGCGACCAGCCCGCCCATGGAATGAGCAAACAAGATGGTGGGGCCAATCTCTCGGGGCTTGACCACCGTTTCCAGCAATAGGGCTAGGTCGGAGACGTAAACGGAATAGTCGGTAACGTGGCCCTTTTGGTGATTGGAAAGAAAGCGGCTGGACAGGCCCTGGCCTCGCCAGTCCAGCGAGAAAACCTGGTAGCCGCGCTGGAGCCAGTCACCTGCCAACTCCTGGTATTTTTCCAGATACTCGCTGCGGCCGGTGAGCATGACCACAGTGCCGCTTACCGTCAACTCAGGGGCCAGCGATGATGGTCGCCAATAGGCCAACCGCAGCCGGGCACCGTCCGGTATCTCAAGGTTCGAGAACTCGGGAGACGGTTCTGCGGCAATCGCCTTGCCCATGGTTCCCCCGGAAATTAGCCCCCCCAGTATTAGTCCACCCAGTATTAGCCCAAACACCGTATTTATATGTAGCGCCGCAGGGGAGGGGGGCAGTTTTGGCTTCACGCCACCAGCCCCTTCTCCATCAGGCTGGCAAGGCGGCGGGTGAACGCCACCGGGTCGCTGACATGCTCGCCCTCGACGATGCGGGCCTGGTCAAGCAGTAGCCATGCCATATCTTTGAGTACGTTGCTCGCGCCCGACTCGCTCGCGCCCGACTCGCCTGCGCCCGCCTTAATACTTAGCTGAAGGATTAGCGGGTGCTTCGGGTTAAGTTCGAGGACGCGGGCGGCGGTGGTGGCCAGTTGGCGATGCTGGCGCAGGATACGTTCCAAATGCATGTCCATGTCGCCATCATCAGCGATCAGGCAAACCGGGCTGTCGGTCAGGCGGTTGGATGCCCGCACGTCCTTGACTTCGCTGCCGAGCGTGGCCTTGAACAGCGCAATCAGGGTGGCTAGTTCGCCCTCGCTGGCCTTCGGCGCTTCGGCCTCCTTGGCTTCGTCGGATTTGATTTTGCCGAGATCTATGCCGCCGCGTGTTACCGACTTGAAAGTTTTGTTCTTGTAGGATCCGACGGATCCGACCCAGAACTCGTCAACCGGATCGGTAAGCAACAGCACCTCGATCCCCCGAGACTTGAAACCTTCGAGTTGCGGGCTCTTGAGCAAAGCGGCACGATCATCGCCCTGGAAGACGAAGATTTCATCCTGTCCTTCTTTCATGCGCCCGATATAGTCGTCAAGCGAGGTCAAGTCTTCACGTTGGCTGGTGTTAAAGCGTACGAGCTTTAAAAGGCTGTCGCGATGCTCGAAGTCGTCGTATAGCCCTTCCTTGATTACCGCGCCATAATTCTCCCAGAACTTGGCGTAGGCGACGCTATCGTCAGTGGCCTTGCGTGAGAGGTCAGCCAACACCCGTCGGACCAGACCGCTCTTGATCTTTGCCACCATCGGGTTGTTCTGAAGCATCTCGCGGCTGATGTTGAGCGGCAGATCCTCGCTGTCGACTACGCCCCGCAGGAAGCGCAGGTAAGACGGTAGTAACCCCTCAACCCCCTCGGTGATGAAGACCCGGCGGACATAGAGCTTGACCCGGTGGGCGCGCTTGGGATCAAACAGATCGAATGGTTTGTTCTCGGGAACGAATAGCAAGCTGGTGTATTCTAATTTACCCTCAGCGCGCCAATGGATGGTCAGCCACGGCTCGTCGAAGGAATGGCCGACATGGTGGTAGAATTCCTTGTACTGTTCTTCGCTGATCTCGGACTTAGAGCGGGTCCACAGCGCCGATGCCCGATTGAGGGTTTTGGCGGTGTCGCCGCTCCCCGTACGAATCGGTAGTGCAATATGGTCGGAGTATTTGCGGACGATGTTCTCCAACCGGTAATCCTCGAGGAACTCGTCGTCGCCCTCGCGCAGGTGCAAGACCACCCTAGTTCCGCGCGGTGTCTCGCCGGCAAAGGCACCAACGGTGAACTCGCCGCGACCATCAGATTCCCAGTGCCAGCCATGGGGCTCGCCAGCCTTACGGGTAAACACTTCGACTCGTTGTGCTACCATGAAGGCCGAATAGAAACCGACGCCGAACTGGCCGATCAGGCCGATGTCCTTCTTGGCGTCACCGGTGAGCTTGTTCATGAACTCGCTGGTGCCCGAGCGGGCGATGGTGCCGAGATTCTCCACCAGATCGGCGCGGTTCATGCCGATGCCGTTATCGGTAATTGTTAGTGTGCGCGCCTCTTTATCGACGGTCAGGGTGATGGCGAGGTTGGGATCCTCGGACGACAGCTCCGGCTCGGTAAGTGCCGCGTAGCGCAGGCGGTCGCAGGCATCGGAGGCGTTGGAGATCAACTCTCGCAGAAAGACTTCCTTCTCGCTGTAGAGTGAGTGCGCAACAATGTCGAGCAACCGGCCTACTTCGGCCTGAAAACTGAGGCGTTCTTCAGTCATATTGAAATCTTCCCATATTTATCAGGGGGCGAATAGCTGGGGCGGGCGAATAGCTGGCGATCACTGTTCAGATTTTTTCCGTTTGCCGACTTTGGCGCCTGGTTCTTTGTCTTGGCCGCTCTGGAGCAGCGCCGACATGTCGGCCCCGTTCAACAATATTCTGCCTAGCCCGTCAAGTTCCAGTTTATATGTGCGGATGTCGCGGCCAGTTTCGTCCTTGCCCGGAGTGCCGAAAGCCTGAATCATGCTGATCATGCCAAGTGTATTCTTGGTTTCATCGCTGCCCTTGGCGGTGGGCGCTGCTTGTAATCGCGCGGCGGCCGTTTCCAGTCCTCGCAGGGCCATGTCGAAGCTGGCTACCACCCCAAGCGCTGCCTTTTCATCGAATTGCGCCTCGCCTTTGAGGTTGGCGGTTGCGGCCGGAGTGTCGAGTCGTAGCGCTAGGACCCGCAGCCGGCTGCCCGCCTGGGATAGTGCCGTCTGAACCTGCTGGCTGAAAATTTGCCCGGCCTGATCATCGGTTTGGTCGGTGGGGCTTGGCCCGAACAGCTTCGTGAACGCCGCCCACAGGTTAGCGTTGGGCAGGTCTATCGCTGCCAGATTGAGTTCAACCTTTTCCGGCAGGAATTCTTGGGGGCCGGGGCTGGGCACTATCTTTAGTCCGCTATGTTCGTATCCGATCGTAAGTTCAGACTTGCCCTGGTCCAGTCCCTTTATGCCGCCGTGTGCCGTTACCTGGGCAACGGAGATGGCGCCGCCGTCGCCTGGGGCGGTCATGGTCAATTCACCGATACGCAGCTTGGTCGAAGCTCCGGCCAAAAGATTGTGCAAGATGTCGAGCCGGCGCTGCACGGCGGCCTGGGTGGCCTTGATATGGCTAGATTTTCCCTTGCCGGTAGCATCCTTGCCGGGGGGGGTGGGCGTATCGTTCTGGCCCCCTAGCGTGATGGCATGGGCGATATCCATCCCGGTTACAGTCGCGTCGAGTGCAATGCTCCCGAGTCGCGCCACCATGACCCCGTGTTCATCTATTGCGGTCAGCCTGTCGATGGTCACGGTGCTGGGTCCGGTCCACCGCCCGGCCGGTTGTTCATCCAGATCGGAGCGTAGGGCGATGCTGCCGATCTCGAGTCGGGTCGGGTCCTTGCGTGAGATTGCCTTGAGATCACCGTAGCTGGCTTCGGCCTTGATGAAAGTGCCAAGCGAGGGCAACCAGCGGCCACGAAAGTTCTGGGTTCCGATGGCTAACTCGCCATCCTGCTTGCCGTCGGCATTGAGAAGGGCGATCGGGGAGGGCAGGACGATGCCCACGCTCCATGAGCCGTCGGTGTCGGGGGTGAGCGCCAGCTTGATCACGCCGACCTCGACCCGGTCACCATCCTCGCCGTTGATCTGAAGCGAAGGAAGGTCAACGTCGTAACTTGCCCCGTTCACCGTTACCTTCGGCAGTCCGTCCCAACGGTAGTTAGTGGTCGAGCCGGTAGGCGGAAACCACTGGCGCAAGCCAGCATCAAGGCTGCCGATGAGGGCGGTGGCCGCTTCGGCCGACACGACGGCGTTTTCAGCCCAAACCGGGTTTGATGCCGCCGTCAGGGCGAGTGCGATAGCGGTGATCGCAGCACTACGGGCCGCAGTGTTAAAGATTGAAATGCTAGCCATAGTTACCCCCCAGCCTTCCCGGCAGTTTATTTGAAAGCTTTACCGCGCCGTGCCGGCCGGGTCCACGGGGAATACATCACAAAATGATTGCGCCGCCCTTGTGCAGATTGCGCTGCCCATATGCGTGGTTATTGCGCTGCCTTCATTCGTGTTTAGCGCGTGGCTTAGCGCATGACATGATCAATATCCGAGGGTCTAATAAAATTTTTGCTGCAATTGGCGTCCCCAAGGGGATTCGAACCCCTGTCGCCGCCGTGAAAGGGCAGTGTCCTAGGCCTCTAGACGATGGGGACGGCGTACGAATTAAGACTTAGCCAACCCCATTCGGTGACGCAAGGGTTTTCGGGTCCATTGATGTACAATGATTGCGGCAGCGGGCGGAGTGCGGCATGTATCGTGAGAACCCTTTGAAACGGCGATTGGCTGGCGATGAGCGGGTGCTTGGTTGTTGGCTCAACATGGTGTCGCCGATTGCGGCTGAGATCGTCGCCCTTGCCGGCTATGACTGTGTGATGATCGATCACGAGCACGGGCCGGGGGCGCTGCTCGATGCCATGGGCTTGATGCATGCCGTATCGGCTAGCGGGGCGGTTCCGCTGATGAGGGTGCCCTGGAACGACGCTGTCTATGTCAAACGCGCGCTCGACCTTGGTGTCGAAGGGCTGATGTTCCCGGCGATCAGCTCGGCGGATGAGGCACGGGCGGCGGTCGCTGCCACCCGTTATCCGCCCTTGGGGGTGAGGGGGGCCGCATACAGCTCGGTGCGGGCGTCGGACTATGGCCTTGCCGGTGAGTGTTATCGCGACACCGCAGCGGACAACCTGATGGTGATCTGTCAGATCGAGACGGTGCAAGGCGTTGATGCGATAGCGGAAATCGCTGAGGTTCCGGGGGTCGACATGCTCTTTATCGGCCCCTACGATTTGTCGGCAAGCGTCGGCCGGCTTGGTCGTTTCGATGATCCTTTGGTGAGCGCCCTGATCGACCGCGCCGAGTGTGCCATTCTTGATAGCGCCTCCCGAAGCGGCGTTTGGTACGGCAGCATTCCCAGTCCGCTGCGGACGACGGCGCGGCTGCTGGAGGTCGGTTGCCGGCTGGTGATCGCCGGCTCCGATATCGGTTTTGTGCGCAGGGGCGCGCTTGCTGAGGTTCAGACCTTTCGTAACCTGATTGCGGGGCTCTGAACCATGGGCGCGCTGTTGACGGTCGCCGAAATGGCCAGAGCCGACGCGCTTGCCATCGCCGGTGGGGTGCCTGGCATCGTGCTGATGGAAAATGCCGGGGCAGGCATTGCCGACTTGATTAGGGAGCGCTGGCGGAAACAGCCGGTGGTGGTGCTGTGTGGCCCCGGCAACAATGGTGGCGATGGGTTTGTTGTGGCGCGCCTGCTGCGTGATGCGGGCTGGCCGGTGCGGTTGGGTCTGTTGGGAAGTCGTGCGGCACTTAGGGGCGACGCTGCACTTGCTGCCGAGCGCTGGTCCGGTCCGGTCGACTCGCTTTTTGGTGCGCTGGCCGGAGGTGAGCCTATTGCTGATGGGCTAATTGCTGATGGGCTAATTGTTGACAGGCCTATTGTGGTCGACGCGCTGTTTGGTGCCGGTTTGTCTCGGCCTCTGGAGGGGACGGCGCGGGCGGTGGTCGAGATGGTGGCGGCGCGACGGCTGCCGGTGGTCGCTGTTGACGTTCCAAGTGGCGTCTGCGGCGATAGCGGTCAAGTGTTGGGAGCGGCGCTCCAGGCTGAATTGACTGTGAGCTTTTTTCACAAGAAGCCCGGTCACCTGCTGCTGCCGGGGCGCGAGCTTTGCGGTGCGCTTCGCGTGATTGATATCGGCATTCCCGCTCTGGTGCTGAACGAGGTTCGGCCGCTTGCGGTGGAAAACGATCCTGGGTCATGGCTCGGTTATTATCCCTGGCCTCGGTTGGGCGGCCATAAATTCAGTCGTGGTCATGCCTTGATCAACGGCGGTGGCCGCATGACCGGAGCGGCGCGGTTGGCTGCCCGAGCGGCCATGCGAGTCGGTGCCGGTCTGGTCACCGTCGCATGTCCGTCTGATGCGTTTGCTATATACGCGGGTGCCCTGACGGTGCAGTTGGTCGAGTCGGTCGCGGACGTTGCGGGCTTTGTGGCTTTGTTGTCTGATCCAAGACGCAATGCCGTAC
>JBAXKX010000011.1:0-23482 GCA_037135115.1 Rhodospirillaceae bacterium | reverse complement strand
GGTTAGACCAATGCCTACAAGTCGGCCAAAATGATTCCGGCATGATAGAGTAATGACGATACCGTAAACAAACACCAGCATATACAAACCCAAAAGGAAAAGAGCACCAACCATGCCGAATTCCTCCGCCAATACTACAAATATAAAATCAGTGTGCTTCTCGGGCAGGAACTGCAGCTGACTTTGCGATCCGAGCATGAACCCTTTTCCAAACAGCCCGCCTGAGCCGAGCGCGATCTTCGACTGGATAATATTATAACCAGAACCAAGCGGGTCACGCTCGGGGTCGAGAAAATTAAAAACTCTAGCCTTCTGGTAATCATGCAGGAATTCCCAGCCGATCGGTATCGCCGCAAGCCCGCCACCGATGGCTGTCGCAAACTTCCATAATCGCACCCCGGCACACCAGAAAATTGCCGCCCCGGTGAATATAAGTAACAAGGCTGTCCCCAGGTTGGGCTGAAGCAGCACCAAGCCGACCGGCAGGAACACCAGCCCCATCGGCGGAATCAGCATCAGCGGCCGACCGATTTGGTCGAGGGTCAGGCCATGGAAATAGCGGGCCAGTGCCAGCACCAGCGCCGGCTTCATTAGTTCGGAAGGCTGGATGACAAAGAAACCGAGATCGATCCAGCGCTGCGCCCCCATGCCGACTTGGCCCATGCCCTCGACCGCAATCAATAGGCAAAACATTACCCCATAGATACCGTAGGCAAAACGCAACCATATACGGACATCTATCACGGCGATGGTCAGCATGATGGCAAATCCGGGAATAAAGCGCACCGACTGGCGCATAGCCCAAGGCTCCCACCGCCCGCCGGCTGCAGAATAGAGCAGGGCGATGCCAACTCCGGTGATTGCAACGATGAGCAGCACCAGCCCCCAGTTGATCAGGCGGATATTGCGCGACAGGGTCAGGACCGGACTTTGTGGCTCGAGATTGGTGTTCATGTGCGACCAAGGCGAGGGGATGGGGCACACTATCACCGTTCGCCCGAACATGGCAGCAGAAGAACGGCAGCCGTGATTGGCCCTTACCTCGGAGCACCGACGCTGTTATAGTCATGAATCTACACTAACTATCAGCGATCGCGATGACATGGCCAAGCGCACATATACCCGTGAAGAGGTAAAGGAACTGTTGGCTGCCCTGGAACGCCAATGTCGTGAGGCCATGGATCTCGCTAAGGCCGCTGAGAGTGAGGCGAGCAAGCATAGCTTTACCGCCTATCGCTCGTTCCGCAACAAGGTCGGCGAGTTCCAAGCCTTGGTTATTCTGATCGAGGGCCGACTCAAAAATGTTGTCGGCAGCCGAGTCGACGACTTGCGAAATGAGTTCGAGCGGCTGGACGCACTGATGCTGTCGGTTCTGGTCCGGGCCAGTATGCGCTTCTTCTTCGTGCTCTCGGCTAACTCGTCCATGCCCATGGGGGCCCGCGAAATTTTTGTGACGGAATTACGCAGCCTGCATGAGGCTCACGAAAAACTGTCACGAGACAATTATGCCGATAAAATACCCCCAGATTTGGCACATGATCTTGAGACCGCCTCGCTGATACTGGAGGAAATTATCGACAAAGCCCCTGGCTTGCTCAACTTTTCCGCCACGAAGTAAAAGTCCGCTTAACGCCCTGGTGCCATCCGCCTGTAACTCAATGCCTCAGCGATGTGAAGTCTCCGCACCCCGTCCGTTCCCTCCAGGTCGGCTAGAGTACGGGCCAAGCGGAGGACCCGATGGTAGCCGCGCGCGGTCAGGCGCATCTGCTCGGCTGCCTGGGTCAGCAGGGCACGACCGGCTTGGTCGGGGGCGGCGACGCGCTCCAACAGTTCACCATCGGCGTCGGCGTTGGTGCGAATCGTGGGGCGGCCATCGGCGCGCAATGACTGGAGTAAGCCGAAGCCGCTGCCGTCGGGGCGAAAGCGGTCGGTCTGGATTGCGCGAGCAGCGGCGATCCGAAGCGCAACCTCGGCGCTACCCTCGGCGGGCGGCGGCAAACTAAGGTCGGCAGGGCTGACCGCTGGCACGTCGATATGGCAATCAATTCGATCGAACAGCGGCCCGGAAATCTTCGACTGATAGTCGACCGCGCATTTAGGGGCGCGGTTGCAAGCCAAAGCAGGGTCGTCAAGATGCCCGCATCGGCACGGATTCATTGCCGCCACCAGTTGCACCCGAGCCGGGTAGGTAACGTGGGCGTTGACGCGGGCGACGGTGGCGCGGCCGGTTTCCAGCGGTTGGCGTAATGATTCCAAAGTTTTACGGTCGAACTCGGGCAGTTCGTCTAAAAACAGCACGCCCATATGGGCCAGCGAGATTTCTCCCGGCCGTCCCCTGGTGCCGCCGCCAACCAATGCCGGCAGCGAGGCCGAGTGATGAGGGTCACGGAACGGCCGCCGCCGCAGCAATCGTCCGCCCTCCAGCAATCCAGCGACGCTGTGAATCATCGACACCTCCAGCGCCTCGGCCGCAGACAACGGTGGCAACAGTCCGGGCAGCCGCGCCGCCAACATCGACTTGCCCGAGCCGGGAGGACCGACCATCAGCAGATTATGTCCGCCGGCCGCTACCACCTCAAGCGCCCGCTTGGCAGTTTCCTGTCCCTTGATATCGCGCAGATCAAGACAGGACCCGCCGATCTCCTCCATCCGGGGCTTGGGCTGCGACAATACCTGGGTACCCTTGAAATGATTGATCAGTGCCAATAAATTCAGCGGTGCCAGCACGTCGATATTGCCAGCCCACGCCGCCTCGCCACCACAGGCGGCAGGGCAGATCAGGCCGCGATCCTGGCTGGCGGCATTAATAGCGGCCGGTAGCACACCCGCCACCGCAGTCAGTGCCCCGTCAAGGGCGAGTTCGCCCAGGGCGACATAGCGGGCGATTTCCTCACCGGGCAGCACTCCCATTACGGTCAGCAGGCCAATCGCGATCGGCAGATCGAAGTGGCTGCCCTCCTTGAGCACGTCGGCTGGCGCGAGATTAACGGTGATTCGCTTGGGCGGTAGGCCCAAACCAAGGGCATGCAAGGCCGCCCGCACTCGCTCCCGGCTTTCGGCCACCGCCTTGTCAGGCAGACCAACGACATTGAAGGCGACGATGCCGCCGGACATCTGCACCTGGACATCGATATTCAATACCTCGATACCCTGAAACGCCACCGTCAGCACTCGCGCAACCACCGCCTATGTCCTCCAACCACCGTTCAACGCCTGATAATGCAAGACTGCTAGTATAGGTGGTGAGACAGGATGAAGCCAGGATTAGCGATAGGCGCAGCGTCGGTTATTTGCCAGTCATCTGCGAAACAGCGCGCGAACGACTAGGTAAGCAAGCTTATATACTGCGGATTTCCACCCCTGATGGGTTGCCAAAGACAGCGCCGAGATGGGCAATACCGTTTCCAACTCATAGCGGTCGGCTAGGCGATCCCTCAAACGCGGCTTTCTGGCACCGACCCCGGCAAAGGACAATGGTGACCGGAACAATTTTTCAATTGATAAAGGCCAAGTTTTATCCTTAGTCCGACCTTTGATACTAACAACATCAGGTGACTGATGGTGTATCGTCGCCATGTTGCATACAAGTCCGGTTTGGTGCGGATCTGCGAGGCTATTGAGGCGATCCCGCCAAAACGCGGCATACTCATCAAGCCTAACAAACTCGTGGTCAGGAAAACTCGCGATCAGCTCGTCTAAAAGACGCGGTAGAATTCCAATGTTTACGGTATCATTATTGTGTCCGTAAATAAAAATTGGTAGGAAAGCGTCGCAAAGATGAGATGCTGTGGCCATGTAATATGCAATGAGGTAGTCATCAATACCTATAAGGTCTGCTGAAGCCTTGATTACATTACCTGGGGCGACAGGGTGGCACGGAACTTCAAGATGTGTCGTCGTACCGTCTGAAAGCTCGATCGGCAAGGAGTCGAAAATCAAACCAAAGTTAGATGTGTAGAGTATATCGCTTTCAGCCATAACTCTAGCTATTCCATGGAATGACTTGCCAGAAGGCATCACCGCGCCACTAACATCACAGCCATGACGGCGGAGGAACTCGATTGATGTCAATAGATTCTTGGCATTGGTGGCGGGGTCACGCTCAAACGTGTAATGATAATGGCAGTGTGAACCAATTTCAGCACCGGCGTCGCGAGAACGGTTGATACCATCAAGGGCATTAGTAAAACATGATGTTGTAAAATACAGACTGCACCACGACATGTAACGATGCAACCACTGCTCAACGCAATCAAAAGAGTTTGCCGAGTTGTCATCTACGTCAACACGATAGTTTACGACACCACGTGCGGCATTGGGAAACCACCAGAGAAACCTTGCATCCACCCCGTTTGATAACAAAAGCCTAAACAGTGTACTTGCACAAAGATGGAGTGTTTCGCTCTTTTCACAATGGTCAGCACTCACCGCGAAGGAGCGCCCCAAGGCATCGACTCGTCCTGACCTCCTTTGGTAGTGCTCAAGTGATGATATTCGCTGGACATCAAAGGTAGCGGCTAAGCCCTGCACCGAAAAGTTAGTACCTGGACAGCACGACAGCTTGTCAGCTACCGGAACATTAACCATACAGACATCAGCACATATCGGCTCGCTAACCAAGGCGAACCCGATTTGACGGACGACAGCGCGTATAATGCGCGCAGATGGGACACTGTTATCAACGAAAACGCGGGTCAGTGGTGAAGCGGCGCCGACGTAAAGAGCCATAGGTTATCCACGCTATTTTTAATGCACATGCATTTTCTATAAACTTAAGCCCATGAGGAGGATAATCTTTCTAATGGTTAGGAGCCATATCTGCATAATCAAGGAAAGATGATGATCGGGGTGCCTGGCTTGACTGTTCGGGCAATTTCCTCGATCTCGGGGTTAGTTACGGCAAGGCATCCCTTAGTCCAGTCGAACAGGGAATGGATGCGCTTGACGATTGGTGTCTCGTCAGGCAGGCCATGGAGCATGATATCCCCGCCCGGCCTTTTGCCGTTCGCCGCTGCCTGCCGAAAATCTGTTTCGTTAGGGTAAGATATATGCAGTGCCCGATGGTACTGGCTGTTCGGCTTGACAAAGTCGATGACGTAGCGGCCCTCAGGGGTCTTAAAGTCGCCAGCGGTTTCTTTTCTTCCGGTCCGGCGGCCAAGCGCTACCCGATATTTCTTAACGACCCGATCATTATAAAGCAATTGGAGTTCGTGCCTGCTTTTGTAAACCTCGACGCGATCGACGAGCAAGGCCGTCGCCCCAGCTTGAGCATCCGCCACCGAAAAACACAGAAGAACGAAGAGCGCTACCCAAACTCTGCACGCAGACATTGTCGCCGCCTTATACATGATCAAGCCTAACTCCATCCCGAATTGCCTTAGATTAATATTAGCGAAAGCGTTGGCAACGAGGCAATAGAGTTGGAAGCAACCGCCGCCACAAACACGCCGCTGTTACCGAGCAGACACGGTTGCCCATCCGACCATGCTACAAAGGCCACGCCATCCCAGCATTATTTATTTTTTCCGCGCTGTAAAATTCGGCACATGCGGGATGTTCAGGCAGGGCAGGCGAACCTGCTCGCTTGGATTTGAAATGAAGCGATTCATGGCGGAGCGAGCGCAGGCGCTGGACGAAAACACATCATGGCCGATGGCGTGGAAGCGCAGGACCTGAGCAGACTGGAGATTGGATGCAATGCTGTCGGCGAGCGCGGTTGGCGTCAGGGTGTCATAGTCGCCACTAAACAGCAGGGTAGGCGTAGCCACAGAGACCGGCTGGTTCAGTTCATCGCCCCCCTTCGGCAGTTTCCAGGCCGGGCAGAACACGTCATAGTCCTGTTCCATCGCCTGAGGCATTACGAAAGGCTGGTAGGCCGCAGCTTCCAAACGCGCACTCACCGGATCGATCCAGGCCCTGATCTCGCGGCAACCTATGGAAGCATTAAGACCATAGGCGATCATGTCCATCGTCTTCCAGTAAGGCATATACAGCCAGGCCAACAGCTCTGGTCGGGCCGGTTCTCGACCTTCGGTCACGCTGTGCAGGTGCCACAGCAAAGCCGGAACCCGCTCGGCGGTAGTACCGGCACCGACCATTATGGTCATGATGTCTAGCAGGTTGGCGAAGCTCATGCGGGTGCTGACGGCGACGCCGCTGCGGGGGTCCTGGTAGGTCACAGGCAGCGGACGCTCGGTCATAGAGCGTGCAGTGGCCAGGAAAGCCTGTTCCAGCTTGGGATAGACGGCATTACAGCCGGCATCGGCGGCGCAGTCGGCGAACAAGCGTCGATAGACGTCGCGAATGCCGGACATCCGCCCGATATCAAGCCAACTGGCGCGGCTAGTGGTCGGAGAGTTGAGGACACTGGAACGCACGGCGGCTGTATCGCCGCGCATCAGTTCCTGGGCTAGCACCGTGCCATATGAAGTACCGAACAGGTTCCATTGCCTGATGCCAAGGGCCTTTCGTAACTCCACCAGATCGGCAACGCTTTCGACGGTATTGAAGGCTGCTATATCATAACCGGCGCTCCGGATCGGCTTCAGGCACTCTTCGGCATCGGCCATCGTCAACCCACCATGCCAGAACGCTACCGGGCTCAGGTTGCGGCAATACAATCCGGGCTGTGAATAACCGGTCCCGCGCTGGTCGACATAGATGATATCGCGGCTGCGTCGCAGCTCGGCGAGGCGATCCCAGCCCGACTCGATAAGGTCGCTGCCGGGTTGGCCGGGACCACCATTCAGCACCAGCACAGGATCTGTCAGCGGGTTCGCCTCGCTTGCCCGAGTGATGGCATAGAAAAGCGAAACTACCTTGCCACCTTTAACGTCGCGTCTCTCAGGCACCTCCAAGGTTCCGCAGTCGACTCGAGTAGAACCAGGAATCGCGAACGGGCACTCGATTTTAGTTGTGGCGGGCTTAGTTATGGCGGGCTTGGTTACGGCAGGCTTAGTTGCATCGGGCTTAGTTACGACGGGCGGCGGTAGCG
This sequence comes from Rhodospirillaceae bacterium, assembly GCA_037135115.1. Taxonomy (GTDB): domain Bacteria; phylum Pseudomonadota; class Alphaproteobacteria; order Azospirillales; family Azospirillaceae; genus BOG-933. The sequence goes on along the minus strand of JBAXKX010000011.1, from coordinate 16,488 downwards.
CTGCGGTCTGAACCGGGGGCAGCGTTGCGGTCTGAATCGGGGGCGGCGCTGTTGTCGAGACCTTGGATGGTTGCGGCACAAACTCAGCAACTAGCTGCGGCGTGGTAACAAATGTTGGTGGCTTACCCCCGCCACAAACCACCTCTAATTTGCGGCCAGGAGTGTCGAGGAAGTTGGCAACGGCGGTTCGAGCGCAGGCGTTGACCCCCAGCAAGCCGTGACCAAGGCCGCGAAAGCTCATGGTTTCTTTGGCATGAAAAGCGCTGACCATGGCCTGTGCCTGATATCTCGGCGTGATAGTATCATACTCACCGGTCAAAATGAGCGTCGGCCGTGTCTCCAGCGGAGGTGCCTCCAGGTCATCAGCCGGGAGCGGCAGCTTCCAGACCGGGCAAAAAGCGGCGTAGTCGAGGGTCAGTGCCTGAGGCATAACGAAAGGTTGGAACATCGCGGCTAAGGTGCGAGTGCCTTCGATGTCGGACCAGGGCAAGACCTCACGGCAACTTATGACGGCAGCGGAGCCATGGGCCAACGGCGGGGCTACTCGCCAATAAGCGGCATAAAGGGCGGCTATCGGGTCGGCCAGGAGTGGCGCCCGGCCGTGTACTAAATCGTTGACCGACCAGAGCAGGGCCGGGACCTTAGCCGCCTCGTCGCCGCTGCCGACAAGACGGGTCAAAAGGGTCAACAAGTCGCTGGTCCCGAATTCTGCGGCAAGCGGCTTACCGGTTGCAGGGCTGGAGAAAACAACCGACAACGGCTTGGAGGCCAAGTGTTGGACTAGATCATCAAATACGACGTCAAGCCTAGGATAGGCCTTGTCGCAGGCGGGCTGGACCTTACAATCGGTGAAAACCTGCCGGAACACCCGCTGCACCGCAGCAAGACGATCGAGATCGGTTGAGCCCGCCTTGGGTGCGCCCGGGGAATCCAGCACAAGAGAGCGAACGCCATCGGCGTCCAACCGCACCAGCTCCCGAGCCAGAACCGCTCCATATCCACTGGCCACTAGATTCCAGGTCTTGATCCCGAGCGCCCGACGCAGTGCGATCAGGTCACGGGCGCTCTCGACACTCGACAGGGCGGAGATATCAACCCCAGCCTTGCGCAAGGGTGCCGCGCATGATTCGGCATCAGCGGCAGTAAGACCGCCAAAGCGCGCCTTAACGTCATCAATTTCGGGGCAAGTAAAGCTGGGTTCCGATCGGCCGCTACCACGAAGGTCGACGAAGAACACGTCACGATTGCGGTTGAGTCCGTCCCAGGCTGGCCAGCGCCTAACCACAATTGCGCTGCCAGCGTCGCCGGCATCATCTCCCAGCACAAGCACCGGGTCAGGCTCGGGGCTGCGTTCCCGGGCGCGGACCATGGTATAAAACAATGACGGTCCCCGTCCGGAACTGAGCACAGCCCCCGCGTTGCCGTGAAATAACGGCATTGCCATGGTGCCGCACTCAACCGGGGTGTCCGCTGGCGTCTCAAACGGGCAGGCCAGGGGCGAAACAGTAGCGATTGGCTCGGGCATAATGCCACTGAACAACAAGAGGGAACCAACCGCACACAAAGCCAGAATGCCGCCCACTACGGCCAAAATTAGACGGTTGTTCGCGGTTAAACTCATGGTTGTCGTCTCCACCGAACAGGCCGCCTCATTCCACCGACGAATATCGGAGCCAGGAAGGTATCATGGACTTTCGTTTTGCTCGACTGTTTTGCTCAACTGTTTCGCTCGACCCACCCGGCGCAAGCAAGTATAATATAAACCAGCGCACAATAAAAGTTGGTGTGTGGGTGGGGGCCTGGGTAACGCGCAATGATCCTGTTCAATCTGAGATGTTCCGACGGCCACAAGTTCGAAGCTTGGTTCAGGAACGGAGCCGCCTGGGATCAGCGAGAGGCCGGGGAAATATGCTGTCCGGTTTGCGCCAGCCCCGATGTGGCTAAGGCCCCAATGGCGCCTCGCATCGCCCGCTCCCGCAGCGAATCTAAAGTTGAATCACGCGAGGAATCTAAAGGTGAATCACGCGAGGAATCTAAGGGTGAAACCCAACCAGCCGAGCGCGTCCATGAGGAAATGGCGCGGCGGATTGGCAGCCTGTGCCGAAAGATCGAAGAAACCTGTGACTACGTTGGCGACCGCTTTGCCGAAGAGGCACGCCGCATCCATTATGGGGAAATCAAGAGTCACAGCATTTACGGCGAAACTACCACCGCCGAAGCCGAGGAACTGCGCGACGAGGGCTTGGTTTTCCAGCGGATACCCTGGCTTTCCCGCACCAACTCCTGAGTTCAGGAAAAACCACTACGTAATGTCATGTAATGTTATAAACGTGTCGTCGCGGCTGGATGATCATCCTTCGCGGCTGGGGGCACGGCCGGACAGGGGATCCGCATGGGTGATGGAATAGGCGGCAACGCCGTCAAATTGAACAATATTTCAGTCCTTCTCGTCGAAGACAGCAAGTTCATATGCACTGTGGTGATCGGTACTTTGCGTGCGCTCGGAGTCGAGCGAATCGAGGTTGCCAGCCATGGTGCCGAGGCGATCCGTTATATCGAGTCCCGCAAGTCCACCCTGCCGCCCGGAATACCCCCGGTAGACTTGATCATCTCGGATCTGATGATGCCCGAAATTGACGGATTGACCCTTCTACGGTGGGTGCGAACGAGCCCGAAGTCACCGGACAGATTCTTACCCTTCATTATCCTTTCCGGGGCTGCCGATCGTAATTATGTTAATCAAGCCCGCGAATTGGGGGCCAACGAATTCATGGCCAAGCCATTTTCGGCTCAGACCATCGCCGACCGGATGCTGCATGTAATATTCCGGCCCCGCCGCTTCATCCTGTGCAAGGGCTATTTCGGCCCCGACCGTCGGCGCGGGACACAGTGGGTCCAGAATGATCGCCGCAATGCTACCGAAGAACAAGTTACCGTAGTTCACAGTCAAACCAGAAGTCTGAAGGCAAATGAGGATACTATCATTCAATTTGATCTGCCAAACAGACTGGCAGCCAAGGTTAGTGGCGGCGCAGGGGCAAAAGAGCTGCCAACAATATCCCCCGACATTTTGCTAGCAGCAGAAGAGCACATTCAGACCAGGGCTGTCGACTACGTATCCTGGCTTTCCACTCAAATTGACGTTATCCAGAAAATCTTGAAGCGAGTAAAGGAGCCCGACCAGCCGGTGGGCCGGTTGATGGGCGAAGTCAATCGCGGTGCCCACGAATTACGCGGTCATGGCGGCGTCTTCGGATATCCGCTAGTCACCGCCATCGCCAAGTCGCTCTATGAAAGCACCAATCACGCCTTCAAGGATGAAGTTACGGATAACCAGCATCGGCTTTACGAGGCCCATATCGAAGCTATCAAGGCAGTTATGCGCCAACGCATCGCCGGCGATGGAGGTGAACTGGGCAAGGCCCTGTTATCGGCTCTCGAGTCGGCTAAGAAAAAGTATTCGTCGAGCGACTCCGATCCCGCTGCCGCCGCTGCCGCTGCTGCCGCTGCTGCCGCTGCTAGTCCTGCGCCGTAAATATTTTCCCCGGTTTGTCCCGCCATGACCAAAGTTCTCCATGTCGTTGAAGCATTCAGTGGCGGCATCGTGCAGTCAATCGCCACCATTTGCCGGGCGCTTGATGGCCTAGTCGTTTTCCATGTTTTGCATGGGCAACGCCCCGACTCGCCCGACGAGGCCAAGGGCCGTTATCCCGATAATGTCGAGTTTACGCCTTGGCGCGCGGCCGGCCGCAGCATCTCGCCGCTGCGCGATATCAGGGCGGTGGCCGAGCTACGCGCCGTGGTCGCGGCGGTCCGCCCTGACCTGATTCACGCCCACTCGAGTAAGGCCGGAGCTTTGGCTCGGCTGGCCTTTCCCTGCGGCGGCTTGCCGGTCGTGTATTCGCCGCGCGGCTATTCCTTCCTCCAACTCGATAAGGGGATGCTCGGTTGCGCCGCCTTCTGGGCAATGGAGCGTCTGCTGGGAGTGTTGCCCCACATCACCGTCGGTTGCGGTCTGGGCGAGTACGGCCTAGCCCGCAGGGTGGCCAGTCGGTCTGTGCTGATTCCCAACATGATCGAACCCAACGACTTCAACGCAGCTTTATGCCTGCGCCCCAACGAGACGGCCCCGCTGCGAATCGCCATGGCCGGCGGCATCCGGCCGCAGAAGAATTTTCCGCTTTTTTGCAAGATTGCCGCCGCTCTGAGCGATGGCCCCATGCGCTTCATCTGGGTCGGTGACGGCGATAATCCTATTAGCGCATCGATAAGTGCATCGTTGCCGCCAAATATGGAAATTACCGGCTGGCTGAAGCGCTCCGAGGTGCTGCGGGTAGTGTCGGGTTGCCATGTTTACATGCAAACTTCCCTATGGGAAGGGCTACCGCTCGCGATGCTGGAGGCTATGGCACTCGGTTTGCCGGTGCTGGCCTACCCGGCGATCGGCAACAGCGAGCTTGTGATTGAAGGTGCCAACGGCTATCTCTGTCCCGACGCTGGTAGCTTCATTAAGCATCTGGCCGCCTTCGATTGCGACCGCGCAGCACTCATGCGTATGGGCGAAGCATCAAGGTGTCACGCCATTGAGAACCACGCCGTGGACCGCATCGCCCAGCGTTGGCTGAGCCTGTACCGTCACTATGAACGCTACCGCACGCATGGGTGACAAGTTGTTGCTGGCAAGTTGTTGCTGGCAAGTTGTTGCTGAAAAAAGGTGGGAGTGCTGACACACATGGCATACGTATTTCCACCTCAACCGCAGCCTGCGGTGCCGGTGCTTGGTTGCGACGAGCTATTCCCGGTGCGACGAATTTTTTGCGTCGGCCAGAACTACGCCGCCCATGCGCGCGAGATGGGCGGTGATCCTGCACGCCAGCCGCCCTGCTTTTTCACCAAGCCGACGGACAGTATCGTAGCCGGCGGTGGTGCCGTGCCCTATCCGCCGGGCACTGCCAACCTTCACCATGAAATTGAACTGGTAATAGCGCTGGGCCGGGGCGGTTCCAATCTCGAGTCGAACCAAGCGCTGGATTATATATTCGGCTACGCCGCCGGATTGGACCTGACCCGGCGCGATCTCCAAAGCACAGCAAAGGCGGCAGGCCAGCCTTGGGACATGGCCAAGGGCTTTGACAATTCCGCGCCGCTCAGCGCCATTAGTCCGGCTGCTGGCACCATCCATCCGGTCAAAGGCGGCATCTGGCTGACGGTCAACGGCAAGCTCCGCCAGAACGGCGACATCGCCGACATGATCTGGACTATCCCGGAGATTATAGCCCATTTATCTCGCCTAGTCACACTGGCGGCTGGCGACCTGATCTTTACTGGCACGCCGTCTGGTGTTGGCGCGGTGGTTATCGGAGACAGGATAGAGGGAGTGATAGATGGCGTAGGCACGATTTCCGTCACCATTGTCTGAGAAATCAACATATTCATGACCATCAAAATCGCTACATGGAACATTAATTCGGTCCGCCTGCGCATAGATTTACTGATGCGGCTTATCGAAGAGACCGCTCCAGATGTTATCTGTCTCCAGGAGACCAAGGTGGTGGATGATGCTTTTCCACTCAAACCACTGGCCGAACGCGGATATCACTTCACCCACATCGACGGGCAAAAAAGTTACAACGGCGTTGCCATTCTTTCCCGGCTGCGACTCGACAAAATTGGGGTACATTCCTGGTGCGAACGTCGGGACTGCCGCCACATTTCCGCTGAGCTGCCGGGCGGCATCGAACTGCACTGCGTCTACATTCCATCGGGCGGTGATATTCCCGATCCGGGACTTAATGAAAAATTCGCCCACAAACTCCGGTTCCTCGACGAAATCACGGCTTGGTTTGCATCGGCACGCCGGCCGGAGCAGCCGATCATCATGGTCGGTGACTTCAATATCGCGCCATTAGAGGCCGATGTGTGGTCGCACCGGCTAATGCTTGATGTCGTCTCGCATACCCCGGTCGAGGTAGCGAAACTTGGTGCCTTGCAACGCTCGCTTGGTTGGACCGACTGCGGCCGGGCCATGATTCCCGCTAACCGGAAGCTTTATACGTGGTGGAGCTATCGGGCAAAGGATTGGAATACTTCGGATCGCGGCCGGCGACTCGACCACATCTGGCATACTCCCGGAATGGCTGGCACTCTGCGGGACTGTGCAACGCTACGATCCGCTCGTGGCTGGGAGCCCAAGCCCTCCGACCACGTCCCGGTGATCGCCGAACTGGATGTTTGATTTTTGGTGAAGTTTAGGCGGTTGATGACACCGCCCTTGTTTCGGGCTATCTTGCGGTCCGAAATATACTGTTGAGCACAGTCGGTTAAGCAAAGTCGGTTAAGCGGGGGGTGTCGCCGGTGTCCAAGCTTTCCTTTTCAAGAGAAAAGATTTCCATTCTGCTGCTTGAAGGCATTCACGACAGCGCGGTTGAACTGCTTCGCTCCCGTGGCTACAGCGGTATCGAAAGCCTGCCCGGCGCGCTTGACGACGACGTGCTGATCGAGAAAATCGCGCGGGCTCATATAGTCGGCATCCGATCGCGGTCCCAGCTTTCCCAGCGGGTGTTGGCTGCCGCGCCCCGCCTGTTTTGCATCGGTTGTTTTTGCATCGGCACCAATCAGGTCGATCTTAGCGCGGCACGACGGCAAGGTATTCCTGTGTTCAACGCGCCGCACTCAAATACCCGCTCGGTCGCGGAACTGGTGCTGGCTGAGATCGTTTTCCTGTTACGCGGCATCCACGAGCGTTCGGCTCAGGTCCATCGCGGCAAATGGCCCAAGAATGCCAAGGACGCATACGAAATGCGCGGTAAGACTCTCGGCATCGTTGGCTACGGCCATATCGGCAGTCAGCTTTCGGTACTGGCTGAGGCCATGGGTATGAGGGTTCGCTTTTACGACATCGTCCGCAAGCTGGCGCTCGGCAACGCGCAGCCTTGCCACACCCTTGATGAGTTGCTGCACGAATCCGACGTAGTGTCGCTGCATGTGCCCGACACCCTGGCCACTCGCGGTATGATCGGACCGGCACAGCTACGCCTGATGAAGCCACGCTCCTACCTGATCAATGCCTCGCGGGGGACAGTCGCGGACATTGAGGCGCTGGCCCAAGCCTTGCGCGCCAAGCACCTGCTGGGTGCCGCTGTCGACGTCTTTCCCGACGAGCCGGCCAGCAACAACGATGAATTCATTAGTCCGCTGCGCGGCATGGACAATGTCATCCTTACCCCGCATATCGGCGGCAGCACCCTTGAGGCGCAGGCCAATATCGGCCTGGAAGTAGCCGACAAGATGATCGAGTACAGCGACAACGGCTCAACCCTTGGTGCCGTCAACTTTCCACAGGTGGCGTTGCCGACTCGGGAACTCGCCACCGGTACCCGCTTCCTGCACATCCACCGCAACGTTCCCGGTGTTTTAAAGCGAATCAACGAAGTATTCGCTGCACGTGACGTCAACATCTCGGCCCAGTACCTACAAACCGATGCCGAGGTTGGCTATGTCGTGGTAGACGTGGACGGTGCGGCCGGGCAAGACGAGGTCCGCGAGGAATTGCGCGGCATCGAAGGCACCATCAGGGTAAGGTTCTTGTATTGAACCAACCGCTAAATCTGCGAGACCATGCAACCATGTAACCGGTGTTTCAGTGGACGCTTACCGGTTCCATCTCGTGCTGGCGTATAGAGGCGAAGGCCGCCGCGCGGCACGCAGCCAAAGACAGTGGAGTCCCGTCGGCGGCATGGATGGCGTAGGAGGGGGAACCATCAACCACCACCGGCTTGACATAGGCAACCAAATCAACGCCAAAACTGGCGAAATCCTTGGACGACAAGGGACCTTCTTTGTTTATGTGCTGACTTGCGTTCATGGTGGCTTCTCGCGAGTCTTTCAGGGCGAAGGGTAAACTGCAGACGACACTCCCCGAATGATCGCGCACCAGACGGGGCCACGTCAACGCCGCATCCATGCGGGATGAACTTATTGCAATCATTAGATGGGACATATTAACGACACGTCAAGGCCATCGAATTTTACGTAAATCAGGACAAGCCGCATTGATGGAGCTGCCATAACAAACCTGTGCTGGATACCGGTCCAGATATTTGCTATAAATGCTGGAGGTGACGTAAGGTATCAGCAAAGGTATCGGCAAGTTCGGCAAATAACATCCCAAGCTGACCGCCCGGAGGCTTTCAAGCATGCAGAAATTTACAAAGTTGTGTGGGGTAGCTGTTCCGCTATCGATGATCAATGTAGATACTGATATGATCATACCAAAGCAGTTTCTCAAGACCATAAAGCGCACCGGACTTGGTCAAAATCTATTCAATGAGATGCGCTATCGATGTGATGGAAGTGAAATTCCAGAGTTTATGCTCAATCGCCCCATGTACAGACATGGCTGCATCCTGGTTACTGGAGAGAATTTTGGTTGTGGTTCATCGCGAGAACATGCACCTTGGGCCCTTCTTGATTTCGGCATCCGCTGCATCATTGCCCCTTCCTTCGCCGACATCTTTTATAATAACTGTTTCAAGAACGGCATCCTGCCAATTGCGCTCCCGCGAGAGCAGGTCGCCCTACTGATGGACGGTGCGGAACGTGGGTCCAATGCCTTGGTCACGATTGATCTGGAAACGCAGGAAATAACCGGCCCTGACGGCGAAATTGTTCGATTCGAAATCGATCCGTTCCGCCGCCATTGCCTTCTCAATGGATTGGACGATATTGGCCTTACGCTGCAACACACGTCGGCCATTAGCTCGTTCGAAACAACCCAAAGGGGGGGGCAGCCCTGGCTGTGGTCGTAGGTTAAGTTATGGTTGGAACGGGTTGTGATGCCTTCGGCCATGTGCCGAATCTCATTCGGTTTAGGATTGAAATTTCCACTGGAGTTTGCACGTCATGTCCGCAAATAGAAAACTTCTGTTTCTGCCAGGGGACGGAATAGGACCGGAAGTCATGCGGCAGGTACGCCGCGTCGTTGACTGGCTGGGCCGTCGTCGCGGCATCACCTTCGAGGTCAGAGAAGGGCTGGTTGGCGGCTGTGCCATCGATGCCCATGGAGTCCCCCTGACCGACGCCACTTTAGCCGACGCAAAGGCCGCCGATGCGGTAATGCTTGGTGCCGTCGGTGGTCCGAAATGGGATAAAATTGAGTTTGAACGCCGTCCCGAAGCCGGGCTGCTGCGCCTGCGCAAGGAACTGGAGTTATTCGCCAATCTGCGTCCGGCCGTGGTGCTCGATGCCTTGGTTGACGCCTCGCCGCTCAAGGCCGACATCGTCAAAGGCCTCGATATTGTGATCGTTCGCGAACTTACCGGGGGCATCTATTTCGGCGAACCTCGCGGCATCAGGGAGATTGGCAATGGCGTCCGCGAGGGTGTCAATACCCAGGTTTACAACTCCACTGAGATAAGGCGAGTAGCCCGCGTTGCTTTCGAGCTGGCACGCAAGCGCGGTAAACGGCTTTGTTCCGTGGACAAGGCTAACGTAATGGAAACCGGCCTGTTATGGCGTGAAGAAGTAACGGCGCTACACGCCGCCGAGTTCGGGGATGTCGAGCTTAGCCACATGTATGCCGACAACTGCGCTATGCAGTTGATTCGCAATCCCAGGCAGTTTGATGTTATAGTTACCGACAATCTATTCGGTGACATGCTCTCTGACGAGGCATCGATGCTGACTGGCTCGCTCGGTATGCTTCCATCAGCTTCGCTTGGCGCCCCTGATGCTACCGGTCGCAGGCACGCTCTCTATGAGCCGGTCCATGGCTCGGCCCCCGATATTGCTGGCCGCGACATTGCCAATCCTGTGGCCTCCATATTCAGTTTCGCCATGTGCTTACGCTATTCTTTTGACTTAACCGTTGAAGCCGACATGATTGAAAGTGCGGTGGCTAGTGTCCTTAAGGGTGGTATGCGTACATTGGACATTATGGCACCTGGCATGGCACGTTGCTCGACTATCGTAATGGGCGACTCGATAACCAGGGCGTTGGACAAACAGCATAAACTGTCAACGGTCGCCTAAGCAAACTGGCCCAAGGGAGTCGCGCGCGCTTACATGACGGAGGGAGGTGCCCACCCCCTCCTCATTCTTTTTGTTTATAAGGAACCAACTGCAGGCCGCAACGCCATGAAACCCTTGTTAATCCCCTATCCCGTGGTGATATCGGGCTACGTCCGCTCCCCCTTTACCCCGGCTGCGAAAGGCGCGCTGGCTCGTATCCGTCCCGACGATTTAGCGGCGAGCGTGGTGCGCGAGTTGGTGCGCCGAACCGGGGTGCCACTATCCGACATTGAGGACCTGATCGTCGGCTGCGCCTTTCCCGAGGGCGAACAGGGACTCAACGTCGCCCGCACTATCGGCTTATTGGCCGGACTTCCGCTAACCATTGCCGCGACTACCGTTAATCGCTACTGCGGCTCCTCGATGCAGGCCATTCACATGGCGGCCGGAGCCATCCAATGCAATGCAGGTGAGGTATTCATCTGCGCTGGCGTCGAATCGATGTCGCGGGTACCGGTCATGGGCTTCAATCCGATGCCGCATCCCAGGCTTGCCCGCGATTTTCCTGCCGCCTACCAGTCAATGGGCTGTACTGCGGAGGCGCTGGCGCGGAGTCACGACATTTCACGCCCGAGCCAGGAGGCTTTCGCGGCGCGCTCCCAGGCCAAAGCCGCAGCTGCCCAGTCAGACGGCCGCTTCAAGGATGAAATCATCGCCGTGATGGGCACCGAGAACGAATTGGTGGCGGAGGATGGCTGCATTCGGCCCGACACCAGCCTCGCTGGACTTGCCTTGCTGGCCCCGGCCTTCGAGGCTGCTGGCACAGTGACTGCCGGTACCACTTCACCATTGACAGACGGCGCGGCGGCGGTGCTGGTGACCAGCGAAGCCTACGCCCGCGCCCATGCCCTGCCCATGCTGGCCCGACTGCGTTCCTTTGCTGTTGCCGGGTGTGAGCCGGGAATGATGGGCATCGGGCCGGTGCCGGCCGCGAGCAAGGCGTTGGCCAGGGCTGGCCTAACCCTCGCCGACATAGATATCATTGAACTCAACGAAGCCTTCGCGGCGCAAGTATTAGCCTGCATTAAGGACATGGCACTCGATCCAACACGGCTTAACCTTGACGGCGGAGCCATCGCGCTCGGCCATCCCATGGGGGCCACCGGGGCTCGCATTACCGGCAAGGCAGCTTTATTGCTACAGCGGGAGGGCAAGCGATTTGCCTTGGCCACCCAGTGCATCGGTGGCGGTCAGGGCATCGCGACGGTTCTTGAGGCAATATAGGCCGAGGGATACGAGGCATGGACATTCGCCAAGCGGCAGTAATCGGCGCAGGTGTTATGGGCAGCGGCATTGCCGCCCACATTGCTAATGCCGGCGTGCCGGTGCTGCTGCTCGACGTTATACCGGGAGCGGCGGCGGCTGCACTCCGACGCATGGGGCGTGCCGACCCGGCTCCTTTCATGACGCCCCATGCCGCCTTACTGGTTACTCCGGGCGACTTGCCCGATGCGCTACAGCAATTGAGCGAGACTGACTGGATCATTGAGGCGGTGGTCGAAGATGTCGTCATCAAGACCGCCCTCTATCGCCAAATCGATTTAGTACGCAAGCCGGGCTCGGCAGTGTCGTCCAACACCTCGACCATCCCGCTAGCCACACTGACGGCGTCCCAAAGCGAGAACTTTGCCCGCGACTTCCTGATTACCCATTTTTTCAACCCGCCCCGATACATGCGCTTGCTAGAGCTAGTGGCGGGGCCGAGGTCACGGCCCGAGATGGTGGCGACCATCGCCGATTTTGCTGACCGGCGGCTGGGCAAGGGTGTGGTGCCGTGCCGCGATACTCCGGGCTTCATCGCCAACAGGATCGGAGCCTTCTGGTTGCTGGCGGCGATCAACGCCGCATTCGACCTCGGCCTGACCATTGAAGAGGCCGACTCGGTGTGTGGCAAACCGATGGGCCTGCCCAAAACCGGCATATTCGGCTTGCTGGATCTAGTCGGACTTGATCTGGTGCCACAAATCAGCCGCAGCTTACTGGCGACACTGCCGGCCGACGATCCTTTTCGCGCGTTAAATCGTGAACTCCCGTTGATCACGCGAATGATCAAGGACGGCTTCACCGGCCGCAAGGGTCGGGGGGGCTTTTACCGACTCGACAACCGGGCGGACGGCTCGCGGGTCAAGCTGGCGGTCGATCTGCCAACCGGCGCAATGCGGCGCTCGGAGAGGGCGGCGCTAGACAGTGTAGAGGCGGCGCGGGGTAGCCTGCGCGCCCTTTTTGAGCATAAGGACCGTGGCGGCGCCTATGCCCGCGCCGTCATGCTGCCAACATTGGCCTACGCTGCCTCGCTGGTGCCCGAGATTGCCGACAGTATTGAGGCGGTCGATCGCGCCTTGCGTCTTGGCTATAATTGGAAGCATGGGCCGTTCGAGCTGATCGACCAACTTGGCGGCGCTTGGTTTTCTGACCAACTGGCCGCAGCGGGGCACCAACCGCCAAGATTATTGGAGCTTGCCGCCGGTCGCCCATTCTATCGAACCGAAAATGGACGAATTGAGCATCTGAGCTGTGACGGCCATTACCTGCCACTGGTACGGGAACCGGGAGTTTTGTTGCTAGCTGACATCAAGCAAGTAGCACAAGCAATCGAGCGCAACTCATCGGCGGCGCTGTGGGACATAGGCGACGGCGCGCTTTGCCTTGAATTCACCGCCAAGATGAATACGCTTGACCCTCATGTATTCGCCATGATCCACACCGCCATCGCGTTGATTGGCGATGGACATGGAGCATGGAAGGCGTTGGTCATCTACAATGAGGGCGAGAATTTCTCGGTTGGTGCTAATCTTGGTCTCGCCATGTTCCTTTATAATGTTGGACTTTGGGACCAGATCCGCGAGCGCGTCGCCGACGGCCAGCGCAGCTACATATCCTTGCGCGACGCTCCGTTCCCCGTGGTGGCCGCGCCATCGGGGTTAGCGCTTGGCGGTGGCTGCGAGATTTTGCTTCACAGCGACGCGGTCCAGGCCCACGCCGAAAGCTATATTGGACTGGTCGAGGTTGGGGTTGGCGTACTGCCGGCTTGGGGCGGCTGCAAGGAATTGTTGATTCGCCACAGCCTTGATCCCAAGCGCCCGGGCGGACCGCTGCCAGCGATTGCGCGAGCCTTCGAGACCATCGCGCAAGCCAAAATCGCTAAATCGGCGTTCGATGCCCGGAACCTTAAATTCCTGCGGCAGAGCGACGGCATAACCATGAACCGCGAGCGTCTGCTCTTTGATGCCAAGGCCAAGGCTCTGAATTTGGCCCGTGATTACCATTCTCCGGGTCCGCCGCGCCCATTGTCGCTGCCGGGTCCAACCGGCAGAGTGGCGCTTGAACTAATTGTAGAAAGCTTGCGACTCCAGGGCAAGGCGACAGCGCACGATGTAACGGTATCGAAAGCGGTTGCTACCATCCTCACCGGCGGTAACACCGATATCACCGAGTCGGTGAGCGAAAACGACCTGCTGGCCCTCGAGCTTGACGGTTTCATGGCCCTGGTCCGTACACCGGAAACCCTTTCGCGCATTGAGCATATGCTTACCACCGGCAAGCCGTTGCGCAACTGAAAGCGTCACCGACATTAGGGGGGAGGCACCATGCCGAGCTATCGCGCGCCTTTGGACGACATCAGCTTCGTGCTGTTAGACCTACTCGGGGTAGCCCAACTGGCTGATCTGCCAGGGTACGAAGAGGCAACACCTGACCTGATCCTTCAGATCATCGGCGAGGGTGCCCGTGTCGCCGAAGAGGTGCTATTTCCACTCAACCAGAGCGGCGACGCCGAAGGGTGCAGCTTCGACCAAGGAGTCGTCACCACGCCCACCGGCTTTCGCGAGGCCTACAAGGCTTTCGCTGCGGGTGGCTGGACAGGGCTGGCCTGCGACCCCGCTTATGGTGGCCAGGGTCTGCCGGAACTGCTTAATTTTGTTTTGGAGGAGATGATTTGTTCGGCCAACCTCTCGTTTGGCATCTATCCCGGTCTGTCGCGAGGGGTCCACAACGCTCTCAAGCTGCATGGTGATGAAGCCCTGAAACGCCGCTACCTGCCGCGCCTTATAGATGGTTCGTGGTCGGGCACCATGTGCCTGACCGAGCCTAACGCCGGCACCGATCTCGGTCAAGTCCGCACCCACGCCACGCCAGTTTCCGATAGTACTGGTAACAGTACTGGCGAATACCGGATAAGCGGAACCAAAATATTCATTTCGGCCGGCGAGCATGACCTCACCACCAATATCATACATTTGGTGCTGGCCCGACTGCCAGCCGCTCCCGATGGCATTCGCGGCATCAGCCTGTTCATTGTACCCAAGCTGTTACCCACCGACGACTTGGGCGGCTTAGGCGCACGCAACGGTGTGACTTGCGGTGGCATTGAACACAAGATGGGGATTCGCGCTTCGGCTACCTGTGTTATCAACTTCGACGGCGCCATCGGCTGGCTGGTCGGCGAGCCCAATAAGGGTATGCGGGCCATGTTCACCATGATGAACGCGGCCCGTCTCGCGGTCGGCATCCAGGGGCTTGGGCTGGCCGAGGTTGCACATCAAAACGCCATGATCTACGCCAGTGAGCGGCTCCAGGGCCGGGCGCTTGGGGGGGCTAAATTTCCCGAGTGCTGCGCCGATCCACTTGTAGTGCATCCCGACATTCGCCGCATGTTGCTGACGCAAAAGGCATATATTGAGGGCGGGCGGGCTTTGGCCTATTGGATCGGCATCAGCATCGACCGCGCCGAGCACCATCCCGAGGCCAATGAGCGCGAGGCAGCAGGCGACCTAGTCGCCCTGATGACGCCAGTGGTAAAGGCCCTGATGACTGATATCGGCTTCGAGGTGGCCAACCTAGCGGTGCAGATCTATGGCGGTCACGGGTATATCCGCGACAACGGTATCGAGCAATATGTCCGCGACGCCCGCATTACCCAGCTTTATGAAGGTGCCAACGGCATCCAGGCATTGGACTTGGTCGGACGCAAGCTGCCGCAGACCATGGGCAGGCTGCTTCGCCGCTTCTTTCACCCGGTGGCCGCCGAACTGGAGGCGCTTGGGGGCACCGACGATCAGGTCATGGCCGAGCTGGCAAAGCCATTGGCCAAGGCCTTCGGCCGACTCCAGACCGCGACCATCACCATTGCCTTCAAGGGCTTGGCCGACCCAAATGAAGCCGCCGCCGCTGCCACCGACTATTTGCGCCTGTTTGGCCTAGTAGCGCTGGGAGTGATGTGGCTGCGCATGGCCCAAGTGGCCCGCCTCCGCCCCGATCATCCGCTTGCCGCCAGTAAATTGGCAACAGCGCGGTTTTACATGACCAAGCTGCTTCCCCAGACCAGCTCTATGTTTTCCGCTATCATGGCCGGTGCCGCCCCCCTAAACCACCCCGACTTGTGATCAATTTTAATGGCTTTCATGGCGTTGGTGCTAGGCGGCGACTGCCGCAGCCTAGCCACATGGCGCGAAGGCAAGCCCGCGTGCAGTGAGCAATACAGGGCATGTTTTTGCCAGTGACTGCATAATATTAATAAATGATTAAGTTGCATCTAGATAATGCCGCGTGATTTTGTCGCTGTGCTAAAAACATAGCAGACATCAGCAACCTGAATATATTGAAGTATTGTTTTATATTGCAATTGTTGCGGTACAGCATTAAGTTTGCGTGTACATCTTTTTACCGGGGAGATATGTTATGGCTTCCTTAAATGCTGGAAAATCAGTTAGAAACTACACCTTATGCAATTCTGAGGATCAGTTTCTGACTAACTGCCTAACCATCAAAGGGGTCGGACTGTGGGCTGCAGACTTACTCGGGATGGGCGGGAGCGTGGCAGCGGATTATGCCCATAGCTTGGTTGTGGACGTCATTGATCATGGAGGTTTGGATGATATTGGTCGAAAGATCCATGCTGATTTTCAGGAATGGGGCATAGAAGTCAGTGATCATCGTATTGGCCAAGCTTTTGTACATCATAAGGAAATAGCAGAGCGGATCGTTGCGCTTCGGTGTTTGAAAATGAATGCGGCTGTTGAAGAAAGATGGGATCGTAGAGTACGCACAAGGAACGCTAGACCACCAGTAATCATGTCAGAAACAGAAACGGAACCATTGCTCGATGGCTTTCTGGGGCTATTGTCAAGCTTGAACAACTCACCCAGAGATCACCGTCCGACAGGACCAACCATTTAGTTACCGTACACTTTTCGTTTGCTATGGCTTATTAAACCGCATCCTACATGGTTAAGGTTGGGCTAAGTTCGTTGCCCCACCTTCAAACGTAGGTCGAGAGCATCGCCAGGCAGAGTTGACCAAAACCAACAAAGCCTAGACGTGGTCGGTGCGGTGGTCGCAGGTCGACCGGCCAAACAGTACCGGTCGATCGTAACCGTTCACTCTCCCAAATGTCAAGCGGCTTTGGGGATGGGCTGATGGTTG
>JBAXKX010000010.1:0-24040 GCA_037135115.1 Rhodospirillaceae bacterium | reverse complement strand
TGTCACGCTTAAGGCAGACGTTTTCACGCTCAAGGCCGACGTTGTCACGATCAAATCCGACATTGTCACGCTTAAGGCTGACGTTGCGGTGATCAAGACCGACGTTGCGGCGATCAAGGCCGACATTGTCACGCTTAAGGCAGACGTTTTCACGCTCAAGGCCGACGTTGTCACGATCAAAGCCGACATTGTCACGATCAAGACCGACGTTGTCACGCTCAAGGCCGACGTTGCGACGATCAAAACCGACATTGCTTCGCTTGCCTCAACGGTCGGAACTATGGCCGCTGCCGTCGACCGCATGGTAACCGAGATCGTGAAACTGGACGACCGCCAACGCAAGCAGAATGAGGAAATTGCCGAGATCAAGGGGCGGCTTGGCGAATTATCTGCCCGCATCCCGACTATTTGGACCATAGCCACCCTTATTTTTGCCATCTTTGGGTCGTCATTCGTGCTGATCAGGTGGGCTTCCGGACACTGACAGCCGGCTGCTTTATCCGATCTTTTTCGCTGCTTTTGCGCCAGTTTTGCGGTTTTTGGTGGGCGGTGCGTGGGCAATAATCAGAGGAATTAACCAAACCGGGGCGGATGGGTTATGGCTCGTTTCAAGTCGATCGCATTACGCATTCTTATACTTCTGTTGTCCGTCATGGTTCCAGCTGGGCTGGCGGTGCTGGTGGTGGGCAAGCCGCCGACCGGATACGATGTTGCCGCCCTTGACGCCTGGGCTCCGATCAAGAAGCCCGGGCCGAGTACCCAGACACTAGCCAACGCCGTTTCACGTCTTGCCGGACCTCCGCAGAGTCAATTACCCGATTGGTTTTCCACCGAGGACAGGGACCAACTTGCCAAAGCCGAAACCTCCCTGCATGCCGACAAGCTCAGGGCTGGCATCGGGCATTTAATGCTGCTGTGTAGCCAACTCGAGGAGCGCGGCAAGACCCATGCTGACGTGCTGCCGGTGGTAGCCCCGATGCTCGCCGCTTGGCTGGTGGGGACATATTTCGCGCCGCTGTTGCTGGGAGTGCTGACGGTGGTGGTGGCTCTTCTGGTGATTCTGCCTGCACTGAGGCGCGGAATGGCTGGCTTGATCAAGGTTATAGCCGGGCTGGCGCTGGCGTTGGTTGGCATCGGACTGGTGCTCCGGCTTTGCCTGTCCCTGTCCGGACATACGGCGCTAGTGTTCTCGTTAATCGAGTATCTAGCGGTAGTGGTCACCCTCGCTATCGTCGGCAATATGATGGTATTGTTCCAAAGTCTCCGCTCACATCCGCCCCAGCACGTTCAGCACGTCCAGCGTGCCCAGACATCCCACGCCGTGCCGCACACGAACGGGGCCGTCTCCGCCGACGAAACTTTTGCGGCTGGCCTGACCGCCGTACCCGCCGCTACGAAGAATTAACAGAAACTACGGAAAACCGGTTGACAGCGTGTAACTAGAGCGATTAATAACATGCTGATAAACAAGCCCACTTGAGCCCAGGTGGCGGAATTGGTAGACGCGCAGGTTTCAGGTACCTGTGGCAGAAATGTCGTGGAAGTTCGAGTCTTCTCCTGGGCACCATATCAGCTTTGTCACCGCCCCCGATCGCAGATGGTCGGGATCTTTTTTCCCAATCGGCGCGGAGGCGAGGCCATGTCCATCGACCTTTATTACGGTGATTTACCCGAAGGCTTAGCCTGGGGGGATTGCGTCGCGATAGACACCGAAACAATGGGGCTGAACCCTCACCGGGATCGCTTGTGCTTGGTGCAGTTATCGGTTGGTGACGGAACCGCTCATATCGTTCAGTTTCGTGGCTGCGACTATCGTGCTCCTAACCTGCGCCGTCTGTTGACCGATCCCGCTATAACTAAGCTATTTCATTTCGCCCGATTCGATATAGCGGCGATCAAGGCCTATCTCGACATCGTGGTTGAGCCCGTTTACTGTACTAAGGTCGCAGCCCGTCTGGTCCGTACATTTACTGATCGCCACGGCCTGAAGGATTTGTGCAAGGAGTTGCTCGGAATTGATATTTCTAAGCAGCAGCAAACTTCCGACTGGGGTACCAACGATCTAACCCGAGATCAGATCAAATACGCAGCTTCAGATGTGCTACACCTACATGCACTGCGTGAACGACTCGACGCTTTGTTGGAGCGTGAGGGGCGGATGCATTTGGCTGAGGGCTGCTTTCGCTTTCTCCCGACTCGGGGGCAACTCGATCTCGGTGGTTGGGCCGACCCCGATATTCTTACTCACTGACCGAGCACGCAATCGCTTGGCTCAACGGCGTGCGGATTGTCTGATTAATTGCGCTGCCGGCAATTAAAACCGCTGTTTTATTCGCGGTCTGTGCGTGACGAAAGCTCAGATGCGCGCTAGGGTGTGGCCTTGGTCAGGTGCGAGCATCAGATATCTGGTCGAGCACCTCAACAGTCCAGTCCGAAACGATCAGCGAATTCGAGCCAAGCGAGTGACCCTTTGAACAGCCCGCCTTTGCCACCCACCAACGGCGCCGCATCGTCGCCCGTAGTAGGTCAAGCGGATGGCTGTGCCAGTGCCGCAAGAGTCCTAAGAATGGAGGCGGAAGCGCTGCTGATGCTGGCAGGCAAGCTCGACCACACTTTCGAGCAGGCCCTGGACTGCCTAGCCGGAGTAAGCGGCCGGGTTGTAGTTACCGGCATGGGCAAGAGCGGCCACATTGCCCGCAAGATCGCGGCTACTCTCGCATCGACCGGGACATCTGCCCTGTTTGTCCATCCGGGCGAAGCCAGTCACGGTGATCTTGGGATGATCGCACGTAATGACGGCGTGATCGCGCTGTCTAATTCCGGCGAGACCAGCGAACTGAGCGATATCATCGCCTACACCCGCCGATTCAACATCCCACTGGTTGCGATAACCAGAAATGCCGCATCGACGTTGGCCGAGCAGGCCGATGTGTTGCTGCTTCTGCCGGACGCTCCTGAAGCCTGCTCGCTCGGTTTGGCGCCGACCACCTCAACCGCAATGATGCTGGCCCTTGGTGACGCCATCGCTATTGCGCTGTTCGAGCGGCGAGGCTTTTCGGCCGCCGACTTTTATGATCTTCATCCCGGCGGTCAGCTTGGCCGCGCCCTCCTCAAAGTTTATGATATCATGCATGGCGGCGGCGATATGCCGCTGGCCACTGTCGCTGATTCCATGACTAGCGTTATCCTTGAAATGTCTCAAAAGCGGCTTGGCTGTGTCGGTATAGTTGAGGCGAACGGGCGACTTGCCGGCATCATCACGGATGGCGATCTTCGCCGGCATATTAATTGCGATCTTTTGGCCACTACCGCCGGTATGGTGATGAGTCAGCGGCCTAAGACAATTCGACCTGGCGCATTGGTTGCCGAAGCGATTGGCCAGATGAACACACTTTCGATTACTTCCCTGTTTGTTACCGAGGCCGACATTCCGATCGGAATCATTCACATTCACGACTGCCTGCGTTCCGGGGTGGTGTGAACATGATGAAGCCTTACCATCCTGATCTAGCCGCCCCTCGTCCGGAGATAATCCCCCTTCCGGTTGATGCGAGGCATTTTACGGCGATGCCGAATTGGATGCGGCGTGATCATCACGACCCGGACGGTGTGCCGGTGGACAGTCGCCGCCATAGCAATTTAGTTCTCGCCCTCAAAATTGGTTTTCCCTTGTTGGCGCTACTGCTGATTGCGCTTGTCGCCGCTTGGCCTCAACTAATAGCATCACAGAAGAACGAGGCCAGGATCGACAAAAACCTGACATCCATGGTTAACGCCCGCTATATCAGTCATGATCGCCAGGACCGGCCTTTCTCGATGATCGCCAAGCGAGCAACCGAGGTGCCGGGGCAGTCTAACTTGGTCGACATGATCAGTCCAGAGGCCGAAATGACTCAGAGCGACGGCAGCTGGCTGACTATTACTTCCGAGCGCGGGCGTTACAACCAGGAAAATGGACGCCTTTTGATGATGGATACTGTTCATCTGTTGCGCGATGACGGGTTCGAGTTCGTGACTGACGAGGCGGAAATCGATACCAAGAGCGGCAATGCTTGGGGTGATCACAAGGTTGTTGGGCAAGGGCCGTCGGGGGAAATCCGTGCTGATGGCTTCAACGCGATCGATCACGGCAAGATAATTACCTTCATACATTCGTCTAACGCAACGATATCGAACAGCATCGGCAGCAAGGCAGCGCCGGCTAAGGCGACTACATCCGGTAAAGCAACGGCGTCCGGAAAGGAAAAATCGAAATGACGGCATTCTCACCCGCACTCTGCCGCTTCGGCAATCTTCCCATCCGGCCTTTTATGCTGGCTCCCGTACTACTGGCAAGTTTGCTTGGCTTCGGAACAACTGTTCATGCCCAAGCTCTGCCACAACCAGCGGCCGTTGTTATTCCCTCTGGTCCCGGCACAACCACAGCCATTAATCCGCTGGAGAAAAAGGCTGCGGCTGTCACGCAGACCAAGACGTCGACTCCCTCATCCGCTTTAAGTCCTCTTGCCGGCCCCAGTGAGGGTGGCAAATCCCCGGTCGACATCCAAGCCGACAATGCTATCGAGTGGCACCAAGATGCGAAGGCCTACGTTGCCCGTGGCCATGCTAGCGCCACCAGGGGCAAGACCACCGTCTATGCCGATGTTCTCACCGCCTATTATCGCGAGACTAAAGACAAGGGAAACGACGTTTACCGCATGACAGCTGAGGGCAACGTTCATCTAGTAACCCCGACTCAGCAGGTATTCGGCGAGCACGGCGTTTATGACACCGACCGCAAGGTGGGCGTCATGACCGGTTCAGGTCTCAAGCTTGTCACCCAGAACGACGTGGTTACCGCCCGCGACAGCCTTGAATATTACGACGAGACAAAACTTGCGGTTGCACGTGGTGACGCCATCGCCGTGCGTGGCCAGGACCGTATGCGTTCAGACACAATGGTCGCCCAGTTCAAGGAAGACGCCAACGGCAATCAGGTCATGGAGCGAATCGATGGAATCGGCGGCGTGGTTATTACTACGGCGACCGATGTGGCCATATGCAAGCGGGTGATGTATCAGGTCTCGACCGACATAGCTGTGCTGGTTGACGATGTAAAAATCACGCGCGGCGATGATCAGATAAACGGTGACGCTGCTGAAATGAACATGAAGTCTCATGTTAACCGCGTACTCAGCGGCGGCCGACGTGTCGAGGGGCTACTTAATCCTCAGGACAAGGACAAAAAGCCGGGCGAAGCTAAGGCTGGTGCCAAGCCCGAGACCAAGCCCTCCCAAGCAGGGCCAGCCGCAGGTAGTCCCGCCATCGCAAAGACGGTCGCGCCCACTTATGCGGCTCCGGCTCCGGCTCCGGTTGCGCCTGAAATTAAGGCGGTGGTCGCAACCCCGGCTCCGGTTGCGCGGGCTCCGGCTCCGGTTGCGCGGGCTCCGGCTTCGGTTGCGCGGGCTCCGGCTTCGGTTGCCCAGCCTCCGGCCCTGGCCAAGTCCCCGGCCCCGCCCCAAGCTGCGGATGAAGTTCCCGCCGCCCCACCTACTGCACATAGCTACAAGAACTATCCCTCCGTGCCAAAGCTTGCACCGGTGGAGCCGACGCGGCCGGTGGCGCCGACACACAGCGTCCCAAGCTATCCGGCTGTTTTCTGAGTCTATGTAAGGCCTGCACCCTTATTACGGGAGAAATTTATCGGCATGAATTACCGCCGCCCTCCCATCCTTGGTGGTGCCCGCTTGGCACCAGCCATGCCCTTAGACCCAGCCCTGCCCTTAGATATTGCCAGCGGCCTTATCGCCCACAACCTTGGCAAGAGTTTTAAACAACGGCCGGTAGTCCGTGGCGTCAGCGTCACGGTGCGTCGAGGGGAGGCGGTGGGTCTACTCGGCCCCAATGGTGCCGGCAAGACGACCTGTTTTTACATGATCACCGGCTTGATTGCGGCTGACTACGGCAGCATCTATCTTGACGGCCAGGACATAACGGCCCAGCCGATGTACCGGCGAGCCCGGATGGGGATTGGCTACCTACCGCAGGAGCCATCGATTTTTCGTGGCCTTTCGGTGGAAAACAATATCCGCGCCGTGCTTGAAGTTGTTGAGCCCGACCGTGATGCCCGTGAAGCAATGCTTGACGAGCTGCTTGCGGAATTTTCCATCACGCACATCAGGCGGGCTCCGGCTCTTGCGCTATCTGGTGGCGAACGCAGACGTGTCGAAATATCGCGGGCATTGGCCACCCAGCCTCATTTCATCCTGCTCGACGAACCACTTGCCGGCATTGATCCCATTGCGGTTAATGAAATTCGTGATTTGATTAGCCACCTGCGCGATCGCAACATCGGCGTTCTTATTACCGACCACAACGTACGCGAAACTTTGGACATTGTAGATCGGGCATACATAATGCATGAAGGTGTGGTATTAATGGAGGGTTCGCCCACTGACATCGTGGCCCATGAGGATGTTCGGCGGGTTTATCTCGGTGACAGGTTTAGTTTGTAGCGGCACCTTCAAGGCACAACACCCGACCATGGCGCTTTCGCAGCGACTCGATATTCGTCAGTCCCAGTCACTCGTAATGACGCCGCAGTTGCAGCAGGCCATCAAGTTGCTGCAACTGACGAACCTTGAATTGTCTGAGTTCATTGACCGTGAAATCGAACAGAACCCTTTGCTGGAGCGATCGGATGATTCGGTTTCATCTGCTACCGAGGTCGAGGGAGAAACGGACTGGCTCGATCGCCTGACCGGTGCCGACCCCGAGTTGCCGACCTCGCTCGATAGGACAGCGTCGCCGCAAGATACCGTGGACCTGACCAGCGCTGAGACCATGCCGGGCGCCGCCGACAATCCACTCGATACCGACTTTGAAAATGTTTGGACCAATGGCAGCGCCGCCGACAACAGCCAAGGCGACGGTGAGACTCTGGGTCAATGGGCCAACTCCGGCGGTGGGCATACGGGCTTTGACGAGAGTGAGCCTAATCTTGAACAGACGCTGTCCGGCGACATCAGCCTGCGCGAGCACATGCTCGGACAACTCAACATAGACGTGACTGACCCGGCTGACCGGCTTATCGGTATCACATTGATCGACCTGCTTGACGAGACTGGCTACGTCCTTGCTAATATTGCGGATGTGGCAGAACAGTTGGGATGCGATCTCGGCCGGGTCGAGCTGGTTTTGGCCCAGTTGCAACGCTTCGACCCGCCCGGGATCTTCGCCCGCTCGCTCAAGGAATGTCTAGCGATTCAGTTGCGTGAACTCGACCGACTCGACCCGGCAATGCAGACCTTGATCGACCATCTGGACTTGCTGGCGGCGAGAAACTTGCCTGCCTTGATCAAGCTCTGCGGTGTCGATGCCGAGGATATCGCCGATATGCTGGCCGAAATCAAGAAGCTCAACCCCAAGCCGGCCCTTGCTTTTGTTCACACTACGGCCCAGCCCGTCACCCCCGACATACTCATGCGTGCCCAGAGTGGAGGCGGCTGGATCATCGAACTTAATCCCGATACATTGCCGCGAGTTTTGGTCAATCAGCGCTACTATGCCAAGATCAGCGACGGTCTGCGCAACAAGGCCGAGCGTGACTACCTCACCGAACGTCTGAACTCGGCAAATTGGCTGGTAAAGTCGCTACACCAGCGCTCGACCACCATTCTTAAGGTTGCGGTCGAAATTGTACGCCAACAGGACGCCTTTTTCTTGCATGGTGTCAGGCATCTCAAGCCGTCGATTCTCCGCGATATCGCCGAGGCGATCGGTATGCACGAGTCGACGGTAAGTCGCGTTACCAGTAACAAGTTCATGGTTACACCGCGCGGCATATTTGAGCTGAAATATTTTTTTACTGCTTCGATTTCGAGTGCCTTTGGCGGCGCAAGTCATTCTGCCGAGGCGGTGCGCTCCCGAATTAAGGCGATGATCGACGGTGAAGCGGCAAATGCCGTGTTGTCGGACGACGGTATCGTTGAAGTTCTACGCAATGACGGAATTGACATTGCCAGGCGAACGGTTGC
Organism: Rhodospirillaceae bacterium; assembly: GCA_037135115.1. Classification (GTDB taxonomy): domain Bacteria; phylum Pseudomonadota; class Alphaproteobacteria; order Azospirillales; family Azospirillaceae; genus BOG-933. Next base: position 16,025 of record JBAXKX010000010.1, on the reverse strand, counting down.
CAAGTATCGTGAGTCAATGCGGATCCCATCATCCGTCCAGCGTCGTCGAGAAAAGTCGCTGAGCTGGTGATCAGCTCGATTGATGCGCTATGGTCGTAAGGTATGATTCTTATTCGTGGCGGCAAATTACGAGGCCGTTTGGTCAGTAGCTTCGAACGAACCGTGACCGTACGGCCGCGATTCACTTTACAAGGGATGCGTTGGGCTTAATCTTGACAAACGGCTTTACGCGCTACTATTTTACTGTCTCGCATCAGGCGCTGCCCCGTTACTCCATCATGCAGCGGCCATCTAGACCGGACAAAGTCACACATGCACCTATCCGTCAAAGGCAAACATCTTGACGTTGGGGATGCCTTGCGCAGCCACGTCGCCGAGACTCTCAATGGCATTGTCGGTAAGTATTTCGGCAGGCCGATTGAGGCAAACGTCGTCTTTTCCCGGGAAGCTCACCTGTTCCGGGCCGACATATCCGTCCATGTCGGCCGCGGCATCATGGTCCAGAGTATAGGTGAGGCCGATGCCCCCTACTTGGCGTTCGACACAGCATGCGATAAGATCGCCAAGCGCCTTGGTCGTTATAAAGACCGACTCAAGGATCATCACGGTCGCAACGAAAATGCTGCCGCAGATGCTATCATGGCCAGTAAGTACATTATCGAGGCTGAGGCCGATGAGCACGCAGTAGATGGCAATATCGAGGCGCTGGCTGGAACCATCCAACCGGTTGTTATTGCCGAGATGACTACCTCTATTGATCTGCTAACGGTCAGTGAAGCGGTGATGCGCATGGAGTTGGCAGAACTGCCGGCAATGCTGTTCCGCAATCGTGCTCACGGTAATCTTAACATGGTCTACCGCCGTGTTGACGGCCATGTCGGCTGGGTCGACCCCAGGAGCAGCGCCGAAGTGGGCGCCTAACCCTGCTGACGCCGGAACGGACAAACAAATCGGCTAATCATGAACGAAATCATTACGCCAGCCAGCATTATCGCTAACCTCCGGGCCGGTAACAAAAAGCAGGCCCTACAGGAGTTAGCGCGCAAAGCTGCAGAACTGACCGGCCAGCACGAGCGAATGATCTTCGACGTGCTGCTTGAGCGTGAGCGCCTCGGCACGACTGGTGTCGGTCAGGGTATCGCCATACCCCACGGGAAGTTGGCGAGCCTTGACCGAGTCTACGGCCTCTTTGCTCGCCTTGAGCGAGCGATCGATTTCGATGCTATCGACGAGCAGCCGGTGGACCTGATGTTCTTGCTTTTGGCTCCCGAACAGGCCGGTGCCGACCATCTTAAGGCATTAGCCCGTGTGTCGCGGCTACTTCGTGACGGCGCTATCTGCGAAAAGCTGCGGAGTTCGACTTCTAGTGAGGCCATTTACGCCTTGCTTACCAAGCCAGTCGCAGCTGCGGAACGGCATGACGTAGCACAAATCAAGGTGACGACAACGAGTCGCAAGGACGCCCCCACAGCCGATCCGGGGGGGCTGCGGGAGCGTTGATCCCCGGACTACCATCCCTGCTGGTGGTAGTCCGCGAGGTATCGGCCAAAATTCTGGTCTGTTTTCATGACATGATTGACGATCCATACCGGCAAGTAATCCAAGATGACTTTGCTGTCTAGTTTGCCCTGTTCAAATGCGGCTGTCATCTCGGTAAGGCGGTTGACGAATGAGTTGTGCTCGGCGATATGGGCGGCACGGGCGCCATAACCGATCGTCGACATTAACGTTTCCTCACGAATGAAATGGAAACAGGAGTAATCGGCGAGATCGCAAAGCGTCTTGCAAACCAAGTCTCCGTTTGCCCCGGATTCAACTGAATCATGGAATCGATTAATCAACATGATGAGGTGCCTGTGGTCCGAATCAATTAGTCCATGGTCTACCGCAAGCGCCTCGGTCCACTCGAGAAATTGCTTGGTCATATTTGTCATAACCTCATTGTTACCGCCAACCACAGTCCGGCACGCTGTGTCTGGATAGCTGCGGGTGGATAATGTCAACGATGATTATCTGAACAACGGCAGCGTCGGCTTGGTGTCGAGCGGGTCAGGCAGGGCCAATTCGGCTTCAAGCACAAGTCGTGCCTCGTGATGGTTAAGAAAGAGTGTGGCTGCAACCACTATGACAGCGAAAGCTGCCAGCATCACCGCTGCTATCAAGCCGCTAAGGCGTTGTATCTGGTCACCCAGCAAATAGGCGCCGCCGCCGAATACAAAAGCCCAGACCACGCCGCCGCTGGCGTTGAAAAGGAAAAACCTGGCGAATGGCATACGGTTGGTGCCGGCGAGGAAAGCGGCCAGCACCCGCAACACGGCGACAAAACGTCCGAAGAATACTACCTTGCCGCCATGGCGCAGGAACAGATACTGCCCGAGTTTCAGCCGCCCGGTGGTCAGGCCGATGCGGTAACCGTGCCGCAACGCCATGGGAAAGCCGATCCACCGACCGAGCCAAAAACCTAGGTTGTCGCCTAATATTGCGCCGGCCGCAGCAACAGCAATAACCGCAGATATATCCAGGCGTTGAGTGGTGCCCGCATAGATTGCGGCTAAAACCAATACAGACTCGCCCGGCAGCGGCACCCCCATGCTCTCCAGCGCTATTATTGTACCAACAAGGTAATAGCCGTAGGTGGCGACAAGATATGGCAGGTGATCTTGTAGAAATGGCATGAAGACCGCGTCGATCGGTGGTGGAGTGGCTTACACGCTTGTATTGATCGCCGTGCCGCGACTGGCATCTACCGGTGTCGACTTGACCGTATCGATGGCCATGTTGACGATATCGGCATCAGCTCGAGCCTGACGTTTGATTGCGCCGAGGCTAATCTTATTCTGGTCCGCCCCCTGCCGCAAGATCAACGCGGCCCCAGGATCCATAGAAATGTCCATGATCAAACCCTCCCGAAAACGAAACTACTTGCAACTGGAGCCGTCATCTTACTGGAACCCTGCCTCGACGTCCAGCTTCCTCTCGACAAGTTGCCGTGCCTGATGCTACGCTCGGCGGCGCTCAGTCGGGAAAACCATGACGATCAACGACACGGATTTCGCCAGGGTGCTCAATCACTTGCATCGGATGAGCACCGAAACTCGCTTTGAGGATGATAAATTAGCGGAAGGCTTGATTCGCGCCGCTGTTGTTTTGCTTGCGGTCCGCGATGGCCCGAACGAGGCGGTCGAAGCCAAGGCACGGGACTTGCTACAGCAGTCTATCGTCTGGTGCCGTCGCATGACCGCTGCCAGCCGAGGCCAGCGCAAACCCCGCTCGCCGTGTCGGACTGGAGATAACTAATTAACGGACGATTCGCCAAGCCCCATCGGTTTGCTGGCAAGCAGTACCGAAAGTCGGCCTGACCACGCCCCCGACCGTAATCGAACTCTGGTATTCGCGACACGACCGTCCTATGGCGTCGGTAAAAACCGGCGAGGCAGGAGAGGCCTCAACCCCACGCGCCGACTGGCCTTCGTATAGCGTCTGCGGCGGCGGTGAGTATACTACCGGTGGTGGAGCATAGACAATCGGCGGACGCTCATAATACACCACTGGCGGGCGCTCATAATACACCACGGGCGGACGCTCATAATATACAATGGGCGGACGTTCATAATAGACTACCGGCGGCGGAACCACATAAACAGGCGCCCCCCAACCAGGGTAATCGTTGTGGCGTTGGTGATGATGGTTATGGTGAGGGCTATAACGCTGATCAGGCGAGTCCCAGCAGCAGTCCTGCCCAATGGCGACGGTCAGCCGAGCACCAGCAGCCGCCGGCTGAGCCACACCAAGCGCCGCAGCAAGCACGACTACTGCAGCTAGCAGATTATGTCTGTCTCGCATGGCACCCCTCCCCGACAACCTTAGATATGCTACTACAAATATTGACGCATTTGAACTGCATAATTATACAATAAAATAGTAATGGCAGCGCCGGACTGCCTGTGACGTTCGTCATTGGCTGGGATAGAGTTAAGAGCGATACTGCGCCAGCGCGGATCTAGGGGGGAAATGCCATGAACGGTTCGGAAGCGAGCGGACGGATGACGGCCTGGACTGCGGTGCTGGCGTTAGCGTTCATGGTTGCCATCGGTGCAACGGCGACGGCTGAACAGCGGGTTGCTCTGGTTATAGGCAATGCCGACTATAAGGACGCTCCTCTTAACAATCCAGTTAATGATGCTCGTGATGTTGCAGCAAAACTTGAGCAGGTAGGGTTCACCGTCATCTTGCGCGAGAACACCACCAAACAGAAAATGGAACAGGCCATCTCCACCTTCGGTGAAAAGCTATCTGAAGGATCGGTAGCCTTGATTTTCTATTCCGGTCACGGCATGCAGGTCAACGGGCATAACTTTTTGATCCCGACAGATGCTCGCATTTCTACGGAACAGCAAATACGGCTTCAGACTGTAGACGTGGATGTTATTCTCGACCAGATGGCGGCAGCGCGCACCAGGGTCAATTTGGTAGTGCTGGATGCCTGCCGCAACAACCCTTTCGAGCACCGATTTCGCGGCTTGTCCGGTGGGTTGGCCCAGATGAACGCGCCCGAGGGCACGGTGATCGCCTATGCCACTGCTCCTGGCAAGGTCGCTTCCGACGGCGAGGGCCGTAACGGGCTCTATACCGAGGAGTTGTTGAAGGCCATCGACCGGCCCGGCATTGCGATCGAGGAAATATTCAAGCATGTCCGTACCGGTGTGATTCAGCGTTCGAGCGGCGCCCAAACTCCTTGGGAGTCGTCGTCGCTCACTGGGGATTTCTATTTTAGCTCGGAAAAGGCCGCAACCAAGGCTGCCCCGTTAGCTCCCGAGTCGGACAAAGAGGCGCTGTTTTGGGACACGATCAAAAACAGCCGCAATCCTGCGTCTTTCAAGGCCTATCTCGCGCAATACCCACACGGCACCTTTGCCGGTCTTGCTGCGGTTCGCATTGAGGAACTGACTGGCAAGACCAAACCGGCCGAGTCGGCAACTAATAACCGCACCCCACGTCAGGTATCGGAGCTGACTCCGCAATCGCCGCAATCGCCGCAATTGCCGCAATCGCCACCACGACCGCCTCAGGTAAATGATGAAAGGCTAGACCAACTCCGCGCCGCAGCCGCCGCCGGAAAGCCGCGAGCCGAGCTTCAACTTGGCCATATTTACGAAAATGGTCGTCTAGTACCGCAAAATTACGCCGAGGCGCTCAAATGGTACCGCTTGGCCGCCGACCATGGCATTCCCCAGGCATTCGTGGCCATCGGGCACCTTTACGAGAATGGTCTTGGCGTGGCCAGGGATCAGTCCGAAGCCGGACGCTGGTACGCCCTGGCAGCGGAACGCGGTGCTCAGCCGGCTCGCGAACGGCCCAGCCCGGCTAGATTTGGCCGGTGAAAACAAACCTCTCGACAAAGATTGGCTGGTCCACCCTGACTTCATCGGATACAGTCACAAGCTATGCAAATCAACGATTCGGGCCCCCCCGCCGCTAAATCTGCTGGTGCCTACACCGAGCGTATCAAGCGTTCGGTGCCTTCTCCAGCACTGCGTCTGTGCTTCGTTGCCTCCGGTACAACAGAGGCAACGGCCGCTTTGGCGCGGCTAAGTAATCGTTATGGCAACGTACCATACGGCGAGGCTGATGTCGTGGTCGCGCTCGGTGGCGACGGTTTCCTGTTGGAAACACTGCACCGAACCCTCGCCCAAGCTGCGCTGCCTACGTTGCCGGTATTCGGTATGAATTTGGGCACCGTCGGTTTTCTGCTCAACAAATACAGCCCGGATGACCTCGTTGGCCGTGTCGCCAAGGCGTTACCGGTAACGCTCCACCCGTTGCGGATGGTGGCGACTCGGGCCAATGGCGAACGTGTCGACGCCTTGGCCATCAACGAAGTTTCACTTTTGCGAGAAACTCGCCAAGCTGCCAAGCTGCGTATATTGGTTGACGGCGTGGCCAGGCTTGATGAGCTGGTTTGCGATGGCGTCTTGGTCGCCACCCCCGCCGGCAGCACCGCCTATAATTTTTCGGCTCACGGCCCGATTATTCCACTCAAGGGCGGGGTTCTGGCCCTGACCCCCATCAGCACATTCCGGCCCCGGCGCTGGCGAGGCGCTCTATTGCCCCACACGGCCCGGATCGGCATTGATGTTCTCGACTTCGTCAAACGGCCGGTTAGCGCCGTCGCCGGTCAGTGCGAGGTCCGTGATGTCAGCCGAGTCGAAATCAACGAAGACCGTGACACCCGAATGATACTTTTGTTCGACCCCGAATTCACACTGGAAGAGCGTATCCTCAAGGAACAATTTCAGCCCTAAAATTTCAGCCCTGAATGTATGAAATTCTGTTGGCCAAGCCAAGCGGCAGGGCATCGGACGGGATTTGTTTATGGGTCTATCTGCACGGTGCCACGTGGCGGTGCTGGATGGGGCCGGACACGCCGCCATTGTGCGACGTTGTGATTATGCTCGGCCAAGGTTTTTGCGAAAGCATGGCCGCCAGTGCCATCGGCAACAAAATATAGGAACTCGTGCCGTTCTGGGTTGAGTGCCGCTTGCAACGAGGCTCGGCCCGGATTGCCGATAGGGTGTGGCGGCAAACCATCGATGTGATACGTGTTGAAAGGCGACTCGAGGTGACAATCGGCCAGCGTCAGCGGTCGCCCGAGCTGGCTCTTACCGCCGGTAAGCGCGTAGATTACCGTTGGATCAGATTGAAGGCGCATTCCGGTAGCCAAACGATTGTAGAAAACCCCAGCGATGCGCGGGCGTTCTATCGGCAGTGCAGTTTCTTTTTCGACGATCGAGGCGAGCACCACCGCCTGTGCGGGTCCGGCGAGTGATAGATTCGGGATGCGCGCCGCCCAAGACTCGGCTAAAGCCGTGCTCATTGCCGTGCGCATACGCAAAATCAGTCCGCTGCGGCTGTCGCCTTGGGAGAAGTGGTATGTATCAGGTAATAGCGTACCTTCCGCCGCGACATCCTCAATATCGCCAGCAAGTGCCGGATCGGTTTGCAATTGCGCCACTATCTGTGCCACGGTCTGGCCCTCGACCACGGTAATTCGATGAATGATGGTACGGCCACGGCTCATCTGGTCGATGATCTCTAGGATTGTTGCTCCGGGTTTGAAAAGATACTCACCCGCCCGCACATCCTTTCCGCCGGTCAGCCGCGAAATCTCCGCAGCCATAGAAAATAGCGGGGCCAGCCGCACCACTCCGTAATCCTTAAGCTGGCTGCCAATCTGGATAATGCCGGTCCCACGCGGGATAATCAGGGTACGATCCTCAACGGCCGGACCGGGCCGATGCAGTTCCCAATCAAGCCATGTCACGCCTGCGGCCAGGATAGCAAATAGAACAACTGCCCCAGCGACGAGCCAGAGCATTGTTCGGCGAGAAATACACATCATGGCTATCGCATTAACGGGGCGGCCCGCTGGTGATTGTCTGCATCACGAGAAAGCCCGGAAGACTAGGGACGCATTCGTGCCACCAAAGCCGAATGAATTCGACAAGGCTACATTAACCTTACGGTTCTTGGCAAACTTAGCGACCAAATCGACACCGAGACAACTTTCGGATGGATTCTCAAGATTGAGCGTCGGCGGGACTACACCATCATTGATTGCTTTAATTGAGAATATCGCCTCGACCGCACCTGCGGCACCAAGAAGATGGCCAATCGACGACTTAGTCGAAGACATTGAGACATTGTCAATCGCTGAACCGAATAAACGCTTGACTGCGCCCAACTCAATCTCGTCTCCCAGCGGCGTCGAGGTACCGTGAGCATTAATGTAGTCGATATCTTCTGGAGCCAATCCGGCCCGCTTGAGCGCATTGCGCATTGAACGGAAGCCGCCATTGCCATCTGACGGCGGTGATGTTATGTGGTAGGCATCGCCTGACATACCGTAACCAATCACTTCGGCATAAATGCGGGCGCCGCGCTTACGAGCATGTTCAAGTTCCTCGAGTACGACGATGCCGGCTCCCTCTCCCATAACGAAGCCGTCTCGTCCCTGATCGTAAGGACGCGACGCCTTTTCCGGGGTGTCGTTGTAGGCGGTGGAGAGCGCCCGAGCCGCCGCAAAGCCAGCGATACCGAGTCGACTAACAGCCCCCTCTGCTCCACCAGCGAGCATAACGTCTGCGTCCTCCCACTGGATCAGCCGCATGGCGTCGCCAATGGCGTGAGCCCCGCTGGAACAAGCGGTAACCACGGCATGATTCGGCCCCTTGAACCCGTACTGAATGGAAATATGACCAGATGCCAAGTTGATCAGGCAAGAAGGGATAAAGAATGGCGAGACCCGACGCGGCCCCTTCTCTTTGAGCAGGATCGCCCCCTCGGCGATACCGGGTAAACCTCCAATACCCGAGCCAATCATAACTCCGGTTCGCTCCAAAGACTCCTCGTCAGTCGGCTGCCATCCTGCATCACGGACCGCTTCATGGGCCGCAGCCAGCGCAAATAGGATGAAATCATCCATCTTGCGCTGATCTTTCGGCGTAACGAAGTCGTCGGGACAGAACAATCCCAGCGAAGTCGCGCCCTTTGGTATCTGGCCCGCAATTTTTGCCGCCAAGTCGGAAACATCAAAGGACTTGATGGTGTTAATCCCCGACTCGCTATTCAATAGTCGCGACCAGACATTCCTATGTCCGATTCCAAGAGGCGTGACCATCCCGAGCCCGGTTACCACGACGCGTCTCATGGCATTACCCGATATTATCTCCGTGAAACTAAAAAAGCGCCCAGGCCCGGCACGGCCGTAGCCTGGAGCCCACCTGCCGCTGGAAACGCCTAATCAACCCGGGGCATGGGCTTTTATGAAGACTATGGCGTCATTGACTGTCAAAATCTTTTCTGCGGCATCATCGGGAATTTCGCATCCGAACTCCTCCTCAAATGCCATGACCAGCTCGACTGTGTCCAGGCTATCTGCGCCCAGATCATCGATAAAGCTGGCATTCTCGACTACCTTTGACTCCTCGACGCCAAGATGCTCGACGACGATCTTTTTCACGCGCTCGGCAATATCACCGCTCATGTCTTCTTACCTTTTCCTGTTCAATAAACAAGGTTTCGAGGGTTCGGCGTCGAATTATGCGGCAGCACCGCGTCGGACCTGATTTTGGCTGCCCCCGCATTCTCGAAAAGTCAGGTCGTATAACATAATATACTACCCTTGACCAGTATCACCGACGGGCAAGTTTCATCTCACCAAAGCGGGCTAGATCATGGCCATACCGCCATTGATATGGATGGTCTGGCCGGTGACGTAGGCGGCCTCATCGCTGGAAAGATAGACGACGGCGGACGCTATATCGGCAGGCGAACCCAGGCGACCGCACGGAATGGCGTTGACGAGTCGCTCCTTCTGAGCGGCATCAAGCGCATCAGTCATCGGCGTCGCAATGAAGCCGGGAGCTATGCAGTTGACGGTGATTGCACGCGAGGCAACTTCCGCCGCCATCGCCTTGGACATGCCGATCATACCAGCCTTGGAGGCAGCGTAATTGGCCTGCCCGGGATTGCCGGTAACGCCGACTATGGAGGTGATGCCGATGATCCGGCCCCAGCGCCGCTTCATCATGCCGCGCATGGCGGCGCGGGCGAGACGGAAGCCGGCGGTCAAGTTTACGTCAAGAACCGTCTGCCAGTCTTCGTCTTTCATCCTCATGACCAAGCCGTCGCGGGTCAGTCCGGCGTTGTTGACCAATATGTCTATCTTGCCGCCTAGCGTCCTTTCGGCTTCCTTAAACAGCGCCTCTGTCGCTATCGCGTCGGCAAGGTTGCCAGGGACAGCCTTGACCCGTTGGTCTTCCCCAGTTGCGCTCGCAAGTTCGGCGACAAGCGCCTCAAGCGCCTCAACGCGGGTACCGGACAAGGCCACCATTGCACCCTGGGCGTGTAGAGCCCTGACAATTGCCGCGCCTATACCACCCGAAGCGCCGGTTACCAGCGCGCATTTTCCGCTTAGGTTGAACATTGCTGCCGTCGTTTCGTTCGGGATAAGCCAGGATAAGATTATGGGAAGTCAAAGAGATTTCAAAAAGGACTCTATATCGGCGGGCGTTTGAACCGAAATACCTAGCAGTTCTTTATCGATACGCTTGGCCAGACCGGTCAATACCTTGCCGTTGCCCAGTTCCACCACTGTGTCGACGCCCTGAGACTTGATGTACTGCATAGACTCACGCCAACGCACCATGCCGGTAACCTGCTCGACGAGCAAGTGCCGAATTTCGTCGGGATCAATCGTCGCGACAGCAGTAATATTGGCGACCACGGCAATTACCGGTGCTCGCAACTGAACCTCGGCAAGCGCCGTTTGCATGGCCTCGGCGGCCGGCTTCATTAATGCGCAGTGGAAAGGCGCGCTTACCGGCAGTCTAATGGCCCGTTTGAAACCACGCGCCGCAGCAATGGCGATGGCCCGTTCGACAGCATCGACTTCGCCGCTCAACACCACCTGTCCCGGGGCATTATCATTGGCGACGGCGCAAACCCTGCCCGACTCGGTAGCAGCTTCGGCGACGATGGCAAGTGCCTCCTCGAGTTCGGCTCCCAGTAACGCGGCCATTGCCCCCTGCCCCACCGGCACTGCTTTTTGCATTGAACGGCCGCGCAATTTAAGCAGCCGGGCTGTGTCAGAAAGCGACAACGAACCGGCGACGCATAAAGCTGAATACTCGCCAAGCGAGTGACCAGCAACGAACGATGCTGATTTAACAAGATCCAGCCCGCCTTGTTTCGTTAGTACCCGTGCTATCGCGACACTAACCGCCATCAAAGCTGGCTGAGCATTCTCGGTCAGGGTGAGGTTAGGCTCCGATCCTTCAAACATTATGGCCGACAGCTTTTGGCTGAGTGCCTCATCGACCTCGGCGAAAACATCGCGAGCATCGACAAAAGCCGCCGCCAGCTCACGGCCCATGCCTACCGTCTGACTGCCTTGCCCTGGAAAAACGAATGACCGCGTCATGAGTTTAGAACCCTTATGCTAACCAAACCGCCCAAGATACGCCCCCAGCCTTGATGCACAGTCGCCCCTGTCGAGGCACAAAGTCAAGCTTAGCCGATTCTGGTTGGCCTTCCTAGGCTAACAATGTCCACCGAGGTCGGGATGGCCGGTCAAGGCACTGTGGCAATTTCCCGGGCGATCGTGGCGGCAAGTCTAATGACATCGCGAAACCGCGACTCCGCAGCGTCGATGTTGCCGACAGTCTTTTCAACAAAAGAGCGGGATGAGTTACCTACCAGAGGCTCAATCTCCGTCAAGAGCAAGGCCAAACTAATAGGCAGCGCCGCCTCGCCAAGCACAACAACATCGCGAACTAGCGGCGACAAGCGCCAGTCCTGCGGAGTGTCGGCTATAAGTGACATAAGTACCGAGGCCGCCAGCCGGTGTGCTATAGCCACACGGCCACCGCCCGGACGTTGCCACAAATCTTCTGCCAGTTTTTGATGGGCTATCGCCAATGTTTCGGCCTCAACCCGTACATCAGGCACCGTTGCCCCGGCGTCAATTAGTGGCAAGTCAGATTGACAGCGCCCGTCAAGGGCGAGCTGATCAAGGTCGATCTGGTCAAGGGCGTCAAAGCCTATAACGGAATTACTACTCCTGAGAGTATCCATGTTGCCCCCCCCACCCCGGTCGGCCCCGATGCGATCTTGCCGACAGACGATTTATTAACTCTAAGGTAAGCGCGCTTGCCAGTCTATGAGCTTGGTCCAGAAATTAGGGTAAGGCAATATTGCGATCGGGTACGTCCTGGCCCTTGCAATCCTGTTCTTCCCGTGTATATTTCCGTGCTCCGAAACTCCTTACCGGCGTCGTGGCGCCGGTTAGGCGCGGGCGGCTGACGGGGCATGTTCAATTCACAAAATGCTCAGTACAGCGCCGGGCCGTGTAACAGCCATGGGGAGTCGCAATGCCTTTCTATGAAACCGTCTTTATTGCACGTCAGGACATTTCTACCGCACAGGTTGAGCTACTGACGGAGACCTTCGCTGAAATTGTCAAAAACAGCGGCGGGCAGGTTGCCAAAATTGAACAGTGGGGCCTCAAAACCCTTACTTATAAGATTAAGAAGAACCGCAAAGGGCATTATGTGCTGTTCCAGCTCGACGCGCCTCCTGCGGCTGTGGCCGAGATGGAGCGCAATATGGGCATCAACGAGGATGTTCTGCGTTTCATGACCGTCCGTGTTGAAGCCCTCGAGCCCGGACTGTCGGCTATGATGCAGGCCCGCAGCGAACGGACTGAACGTGGTGAACGCGGTGATCGCGGCGATCGCGGCGATCGCGGACGCCGCAGTGAAGGCGACCGCGGTGATCGTGGTGATCGCGGTGATCGTCCTCGCGGTCCCCGTCGTCCTGAACCCGAAGGAGAAGTGGTATGATGACACCAGGTGCCTCCGGGCCACGTGCGGGCGGGACCCGTCGCCCATTTTTTCGTCGGCGCAAAACATGCCCGTTTTCGGGTGCTAATGCCCCAGCGATCGACTATAAGGACATTAAGTTGCTGTCCCGCTTTATCTCTGAGCGAGGAAAGATCGTACCCAGCCGAATTACAGCGGTTTCGGCGAAGAAGCAGCGTGAACTGGCGCGGGCGATTAAGAGGTCGCGCTATCTCGCCTTGTTACCATACATGGTGAAATAACGAACCTGACTACCCGACACCAAGGCCGCGCGCCATGTCAACTGCTCTGATTGCCGCATTAGGTGCTGGCTTTGTCGCCGCCGTCATGAATCTGACGGTGCTTTCTGCCTCGCCCGGTGGGCTTATACTGGTCTATCTTTCGCCCCTACCGTTATTCGGGGTGGGGCTAGCGTTGGGGCTGGCGGCGGCGTTGGTAGCTTCGGTTGCTTCGGTTTTGGTAATTGCCGTTGTCGCCCAGGGCGTTGTGCTTCCGCTTACCTTTGCGGCTCTATCGGTGATGCCCGTTTTGGTTCTTGTCCGCCAAGCCCTGTTGTCTCGCCGCGATAATAGCGGGTCCATCCAGTGGTATCCTCCTGGCCTGTTACTGGTTGTGCTGGCCGGGCTTGGGATGACCGCGATTCTGTTTGCGGTGCTTGCACTGGGAAGCGGTGATGATCTAAAGGATGCAATTCGTGCGATGCTAGCCGGCTCGCTGGCCGAAGTTTTCAGCAGCAACGGTATTTCAGAGGCAAACAGCCCCAGTAATGCTACTGTAGAGGTATTGTCTCAGGTATTTCCAGGTGCTCTGGCTGTGTCGTGGTTGATGATGGTATTCGTTAATGGCCTTCTTGCACAGTCGTTGCTGGAGAGGTTCAATCGTTTATCGCGGCCCCCGTTGGCAATGGTGGAGGTGGAGCTTCCGGCTTGGGCGCCGCTGATTCTGTCCTTAACCTTACTCGGTGCTGTATTCTTGGAGGGCGGGGCGGGCTTCCTGATGGTCAATTTGGCGATCGTCGAGGCGGTACCTTTCATGTTCGCCGGTTTAGCAGTTGTTCACGTTCTGGCCGCTAAGAGGGCGTCAGGCGTCATGGTGCTGGTAGGTTTTTACTTGGTATTGTTATTATTGGCCTGGCCGGTACTCGTCGTGATTGGGCTGGGTCTCATCGAGCAATGGGCCGGGTTGCGTCGGCGCTTCGCCGCCAGCAGTCCCGGCCGGGGAGAGGCGTGATGAACGTTATTCTGTTGGAAAGGGTCGAGAAACTCGGCCAATTGGGGCAAGTGGTCAAGGTTAAACAGGGTTACGCCCGGAATTACCTTCTGCCGCAGAAGAAGGCCCTCCGGGCGACTAAGGAGAACCTCTCCTACTTCGAAAGCCAGAAGACGGCGCTCCAGGCGATTAACTTGGAACAGCGGAAGGAAGCCGAGTACGTTTCGGCCAAAATGAACGGTGTGATGGTTATTGTCATCCGTCAAGCTGGCGATACTGGCATCCTCTATGGTTCGGTTAGCGCCCGCGATGTTTCCGAAGCGCTCGAGATGGTCGGCTACAAGGTTGATCGAACTCAAGTTGCCATTGAGAATCCGATCAAGACTCTTGGTCTGTTCAAGGTTCGGGTTCTATTGCATCCTGAAGTCAGCGTCATGGTAACCATCAATGTCGCGCGCTCCCAGGAAGAAGCCGTGACTCAGGCCCAGCGTGGCGGTATGGTAACTGCCGCCGATTTGGCCGCGCAGGAGAAGGCCGTTGCCGAGGCGGAAGCCAGGGCCGATGCCGATGCCGAGGAAGACCAGAGATAGCTCTTCTAGTACTGGATGCGGCCGGACCGGCGATGTCGGTTCCGGCGGCCCGAACGGTCTAAAGCGATAAAATAGCTTTAAGTTTGACCGGTCGGCGCTAAGTTGATTTGCGATTGTTCCGGCGGCGTGCCGGATCGGCTTCTGTTCGGAGGTAGTTTGAATTATGGGGTCTTTCAGCATCTTTCACTGGTTGGTTGTCTTGGTTGTGATTATGATTCTTTTCGGTGCGGGACGCCTGCCATCCGTAATGGGCGACTTTGCAAAGGGGATCAAGGCATTCCGAGCCGGGCTTAAGGATGAGGTAGACGCGCCGAATACCTCGTCCCCTTCGACTACCTCCCAAGTTCAGGCCCCTATGCAGGTTCAAGCTCAAAAGGCCGCGCCGTTCCACACCGCAACCGCCACGCCGTCTGCTTCTGATCAGTCAAGTGGCTGCAAATCGGCATGATTTTGCGGAGCGGGATGGATTTTCGGTGGCGAGCCAGCATCGTTTCGTGACAGTTTGTCAGCCTTGTTTTATATGCGATACCCCCTCCCCCATGGTGGATCCTTTCGTGATGATCTTGGGATGATCTCGTTTAGAAGGCTATGAAACATTTACTGAAGCGTTGATCCTTGGAGGCTTGCCACTCGGCAACCATTTACCGTCCAGTCACAATTCGGCGTGTCCCGCCCGTCCTCTTGGCCAAAAAAGTCAAAGAACCAGCCCGTCCTACCGCCGAATCAGAACTCGGACAAGCTAAAAATCGGCAGGACTATGCCGCGCCTCAAGGGGATGCCGACGCGAATTCAGCTGTTTCGGACGGTCACGCGGATATGGTCAGGATTATGAAGTCACTTCGCGACTCGATCCCTTACCAGTATTCCGAGGATGAAAAGGCTGAAGTCGAAACTCATGAGGGACGAGGCCTGGTTGAAGCGCGAATACGAGATGTTCCTGATTCGCGCCTTTTTAAAGACCACAATGAAGAACGCGAAGGCGAGGGTGCCGCTGCCTTCGACTCAGGCATATATGATCCTGATGTTTACGAACCCGAAGAGTATGATGATGAAGAGACCATCCCAGAGACGGAAATAGAACCATTTCGTGGACTTGCAAGCCAAACCGATGGGGGCAAACCAGAAACCCCCGACAACGGTGATGACTTTAGCCGATTGCTGCGAACCCTTCGCGAATCGATACCCGATAATCCCGAGCCATCCGAACCACCAATAGCGGCCGAAGAAATACCGCGTACAGAAGGACAAGCTTCCAGATTCCCCGAAACTGGCGATATACCCGCGTTGCCGCAGCGAGCCGGGCAGCTCCTTGACCGAGGTGACCATGACCGTGAAATTGGTCCAGGCGAAGGCGAAGTAATCGCCGATCTCCTGCGCTCACTGCACGATTCGGCACCGCGCCGTCCCGTGATCGGCAATGTTCACAGCGATGATGAATTGCCCTTGGGCGATGAGGAAGACGAAGACGACCAGGCGGAACGCTGGCAGATATGGAAAATCGCCTTGGCCTTAGGCAGTGCCGCCGGGCTTGGGTTGGTGATCGCACTATTCAATCCATTTGGCGATACCCCTACAACCATACCTATTAGCCGAGTCGTGGTGCCAGTACCTATGCTTTCGGCTCCCGCTACATCGGTAGCCTTGGTTGCGCCGGTAGCAGCGCCCGAGCCGGAGATTAAGCCCAAGGCGCCTTTACCTCAAGTCCCGTTGCCCAGCGTACTGCAATACATGCCGCCGCCGCCAGTTGCCGAACCGCCGCCAGTTGCCGAACCGCCGCCAGTTGCCGAACCGCCGCCAGTTGCCGAAC
>JBAXKX010000009.1:0-25014 GCA_037135115.1 Rhodospirillaceae bacterium | reverse complement strand
GTCGGGGTTTGGGCGGGGGCCTGGGTTCGGGACTTTTGGCTTGTTTATGGTTGTGCTGATTGCAGGTTCGGGTTTCACTGCGGCTTAGTTCCGGACCTGGAACCAGTCGGCCCCGATGCTGCAACGCGACCTTGGCGTGGTCAGATTGACCGGACGGGTTATTGTTACCGAGTCGATGCCGGATGGTGTCCGCATAACCCTTTCCGAGCTGCGAGTCGAGCGGCTGGCGCCCGAGGCTACGCCCAACCATATCCGTCTCCAGCTTAAGGGTCGTTTCACCCGGCCCTCACCCGGGGCGATGGTCTCGGTTTTGGCGATGCTGCATTCGCCGTCGCCGCCGGCTGAACCTGGCTCCTATGATTTCCAGCGCCAAGCCTATTTCGACGGCAATGGCGGCGTTGGATATGTCCTTAGTGAACCGGTAGTGGTGGAAGGGCCTTTGCCCTCGAGGTGGCGGTCGATGGTGCTGCCGCTGGAGCGGGTGCGTGCCCATATGGCGGCGCGCTGTGCCGAAATACTACCCGACAAGGCGATTGCAACTGTTACCGCCGCCCTGCTCAATGGTGAACAGACTGGTATTCCGCCAGCCGTAATGAATGATTACCGCTATTCCGGACTGGCGCATTTGCTGTCGATCTCGGGTCTGCACATCGCGCTGGTTGCCGGGCTGGTTTTCTTCGTGGTTCGGGCGCTGCTGGCCTTGATTGAACCGCTGGCGCTGCGCTTTCCCATCAAGAAGTGGGCGGCGCTGACCGGACTGCTCACCGCCTTTGGTTATATGATGGTGGTGGGGACGTCTGCGCCGACCGTGCGCTCGGTTTTGATGACCGGAACTGTCATGCTGGCGATCATGCTCGACCGCAACCCGATGAGTATGCGCCTGCTTGCTGTTGCGGCATTGGTCATATTGATATTCTCTCCTGAACAGATGATGGGGCCGAGTTTCCAGATGTCCTTTGCGGCGGTTGGGGGCTTGATTGCTGTTTACGAAGCGGCCGCCCCGATCATGCGGCGGTGGCGCACTAGCTGCGGTATTCTTGGCCAAGCCGGGCTTTATGTTGCCGGCTCAATGCTAACCTCGGTAGTGGCTACTGTCGCTGTCACGCCCTTTTCTTTGTTTCACTTCCAGCAGGATGCGCTTTACGGGGTGTTATCCAATATGATCGCGGTGCCACTGACCTCGTTTTGGGTTATGCCGTGGGCGCTGGTGGTCTACTTGCTGATGCCGTTCGGGCTTGATGCCTGGGCACTAACGGCGATGGGCTGGGGGGTCGCTGCTTGTAATTGGCTGGCTCATGTGACCGCCGCATTGCCCGGAGCGGTGCTGCGGTTTCCGGCGATGCCGGTCTGGGGGCTAACGGTGATCGTGCTCGGCGGGCTGTGGCTGATGCTGTGGTCGAGTCGCTGGCGATTGTGGGGGGCGATCCCAATCATGATTGGTTTAGCCAGCGTTTCCTCGACTCAAAGGCCCGACATTCTGGTTTCGGCCGACGGTTCTTTGATGGCGGTGCGGATGGCTGACGGCGGCCTCAGCCTGTCGCGGGCCAAGGGCGGAAACCGGCTGACTACCGACACTTGGTTGCATCGTGACGGTACCAACCTTGCTGCAGCACCTTGGCCGGATAAAGGTCACAGTGCCGACGGCCGACTCGCCTGTGATCAACTGGGTTGCCTTTACCGGGCGGCGGGCCAAAAGGTCGCGTTGGTGCGTGAGCGTCTGGCGCTGGAGGATGACTGCGACTCGGTTGATCTGGTGATTGCTGCCGAACCGGTCCGCCATTGCGGCGCCCCCCGGATTATCGATATGTGGGCTTTGCGTAGCAGGGGTGCTCACGCTGTATTTCTTGCGAACGGTGTGATTCGGATCGAGGCGGTCGGTAATAGCCGGGGCCAAAGGCCATGGACGGTGGGGGACGGTGTTGCAAAGCCGCGCTACGGCGATGCCGGGCGTTGAGCGGGTGAAATGTGTGACTGTGGTCGGTGTTTTTACCCTTTTCAGCGCTTGACCAGCGACTAGGTTGAGTCTAACGATTTAAATAATAGCGCACCGCAGACGTAGGGCATTTCGCCTACGTTTTTTTGCGTATATGGTATGTTTGCAAGGTCGGACGCTCTGTATTTGCCAACGGCTTTGTGGTGCCATTGAGAATATGGTTTCGGGAGATGTGGCACATATGATCAACCTTGACGGCGTTACGGATGGCCAGAAAATCCGGATGCTTAGTGCAAATACCATCGCGTTCACGGTGTGTTTCGCGGTTTGGACGATTTTTTCGATTATCGGGGTTCAGATCAAAAACAACCTCGGGCTCAACGAAACCCAATTCGGCTTGCTCGTTGGCACCCCTATCCTGACTGGGTCACTGATTAGGCTGGTGCTTGGCATCTGGACCGACCGCTATGGTGGGCGACTGGTTTTCACGCTCGTTATGTTGTCGGCGGCGGTTGCGACATTCCTGCTGACCTTTGCCACCACCTATTTGATGTTTCTTGTTGCCGCGCTTGGAGTCGGTATTGCAGGTGGTTCGTTTGCGGTTGGCATCGCCTATACCTCGCGCTGGTTTTCCAAGGAGCGCCAAGGCACGGCCCTGGGCATTTTTGGCATGGGCAATGTCGGGGCGGCGGTAACTAAGTTCGTGGCACCCTTCGTTATGGTTGCTTATGGCTGGCAGACCGTGGCGCTGGTATGGGCTGGCGCGCTGGTGGTGATGGCTGCGGTGTTCTGGCTGATTACCGACGATGATCCGGTTATCACTCAACGTAAAAAACTCAATATCAGCTCACCGAGCTTCCGAGAGCAGCTAGAGCCGTTGAAGAATATTCAGGTCTGGCGACTTTCCCTGTACTATTTCTTCGTGTTCGGCGCCTTTGTCGCCCTGGCGCTATGGCTGCCGCGTTATTACGTCGGCTGTTATGGATTTGATATCAAGACCGCCGGTATGCTTGGCGCGGCCTATTCGATCCCGGGTAGCCTGTTTCGTGCTGTCGGTGGCGTGATGTCGGACAGAATAGGTGCCCGCCGTGTCATGTACCTGACCTTCGGTTTCTCATTGGTGTTTACCTTCTTTCTCGCTTTCCCCTCTATGGAAATAGTTATCCACGGCATCAAGGGCAATATCGTCTTTTCCACCGCGACCAGCGCCGGCATGTTCACCGCATTGACCTTTGGCCTTGGTCTATTCATGTCCTTGGGCAAGGCTGCAGTCTATAAGCACATTCCTGTTTACTATCCAAACAATGTCGGTGCGGTTGGCGGCGTGGTCGGTCTGGTTGGTGGCTTGGGTGGTTTTGTGCTGCCGATCGCATTTGGCGCTCTTAATGACCTGACAGGTATCTGGTCCAGTTGCTTCATGTTGTTATTTGTAATTGTTGCCGGTAGTTTGGTGTGGATGCATTATGCGATCCAGAGCATGGAACGCCGTGCCTTCCCGCAAATTAGGAATCTGTCGCTTCTGACCGAAACGCCCTCTTCAGTCGGGGTTGCCAGCTGACCTGATCCTAATTCATTAGTTGAAATGTCACTGCCCAATATACGGAAGGACAATATAAATGTCACATCAATCAGGTGGCAATATTCCGGTGTTGACCGCTAAGGTCTTGACTGACTGGCGGCCCGAAGATCCCTCGTTCTGGGAGCAAGGCGGACAACAGGTCGCGACTCGGAATCTCTGGCTATCGATTCCGGCCCTGCTGCTCGCTTTCGCCGTGTGGATGGTGTGGAGCGTGGTGGTGGTCAACCTGCCGGCCATTGGTTTTAAGTTCACTACCGAAGAATTGTTCTGGCTGGCATCGCTGCCGGGGCTGTCGGGCGCGACCTTGCGTATATTTTATTCTTTCATGGTCCCGGTGTTTGGTGGTCGGCGCTGGACGGCGATCAGCACTGCGTCCCTGCTGCTACCGGCGCTTGGCATCGGTTATGCGGTCCAGGACCCGGCCACCCCCTACACCACGTTTCTCTGCCTTGCGCTGCTGTGCGGTTTTGGTGGCGGCAATTTTGCTTCCAGCATGGCCAATATTAGCTTCTTCTTCCCCAAGGCGCAGAAGGGCAACGCGCTGGCGCTCAACGCCGGCCTGGGCAATCTCGGTGTCAGCGTAGTTCAGTTCGTGGTGCCGTTGATTATTACCATGGGCGCGTTTTACAGTTCGTTTCTTTGCTTGGCGCTGCTGGTTGGCTTTGGTTTCGCCAGCATTTCTTCCTGCGTTACCAATATGTTGTTTTTCAGGAAGCAGAAGTGCAACTCACAGACGACTAAAGGTGGTTTTGGCAAATTCTGTGGCAGTATTGTTCAGTTCGCTTTGCCGCTGATTGTTACCGTTGCTGTGTTTACTTTACTGGGCGGCAATCCCCAGGTTTGGGCCAAGGCCGGAGTTACCAAGGCGATTTGGTTGCAGAACGCCGGCCTTATCTGGGTACCTTTCATTACGGCGTCGGCGATTGCCGCTTGGTTTGGCATGAATGACCTCGCTTCGGCCCGCGCTTCGTTTTCCGAACAGGCAGTTATCTTCCGTCGTCCGCACAATTGGATCATGTGCATTCTTTATCTTGGCACCTTCGGCTCGTTCATTGGTTTTTCGGCGGGCTTTCCCCTGCTCGCCAGCAAGCTGTTCCCGCAGGTTAACGTGCTCCAGTATGCCTTTCTCGGTCCGTTGATGGGGGCGGCGTTTCGTGCTGGCAGCGGATGGGTTTCCGACAAGTTCGGTGGCGCCCGGGTCACAGTCTTCGTCTTCCTGGTCATGATCATGGGTTCGGTTGGGGCTCTGTACTTCATGGGGCATAAGGCTGATCCCTTTGCATTCTGGGGCTTCTTTGCCAGCTTCATGGTTTTGTTTGCAGCGACCGGAGTCGGCAATGCATCGACTTTCCAGATGATCC
Source organism: Rhodospirillaceae bacterium (assembly GCA_037135115.1). Classification (GTDB taxonomy): domain Bacteria; phylum Pseudomonadota; class Alphaproteobacteria; order Azospirillales; family Azospirillaceae; genus BOG-933. The sequence continues at coordinate 20,141 of JBAXKX010000009.1, read as the reverse complement.
CGGTTATTGCCCGCACCGAACGCCAGCGCAAATTGGGTGGTACTGGTGCCAGCCCCGATCGTATTCGTATGGAGGGTGACCGTGAGGCGGCGGCCATCCTTGGTTTCAGCTCGGCAATTGCCGCCTATGGTGCTTTCTTTATTCCCAAGAGCTACGGCACTTCGATCTCCATTACCGGCTCGCCCGACGCTGCCCTTTACGTCTTTATCGCCTTCTATGTCCTGTGCGGGATCATCACCTGGTGGTGTTATGCCCGCCGCAACGCCGCCTACCGGTGCTGAGGAGTTTCAACCATGAGTCATTTCCTTGATCGTCTGACCTTTTTTCGCAAAAAGAACGTTGCCCCCTTTTCCGATGGGCACGGTATCCTGACTCGCGAGAACCGAGATTGGGAAGATGCCTACCGCACGCGATGGCAGCATGACAAGATCGTCCGCTCCACCCATGGCAACAACTGCACCGGCGGTTGCTCTTGGAAGATCTATGTCAAGGGCGGGATCATTACATGGGAGACGCAGCAGACCGACTACCCGCGTACCCGTCCCGAACTGCCCAATCATGAACCTCGAGGTTGCCAGCGCGGTGCTAGTTATTCATGGGCAGTCTATGGCGGTAACCGGCTGAAATACCCGCTGGTTCGGGGCCGGTTGGTCCGGTTGTGGCGTGAGGCGCGCAAGACCCATTCGCCGGTTGACGCCTGGAAGTCGATCCAGCAGAATCCCGAGAAGCGCCAGGATTATATCTCAGTGCGCGGTCTCGGCGGTTTCGTCCGGACCTCGTGGGACGAGGCCAACGAGATCGTGGCCGCCGCCAATATTTACACAGTAAAAACTCATGGTCCCGACCGGATTTCCGGCTTTTCGCCGATCCCGGCGATGTCGATGATCTCTTACGCGGCCGGGTCACGTTATCTGTCGTTGATCGGTGGTAATTGCCTCAGCTTCTATGACTGGTATTGCGATCTGCCGGTGAGTTCTCCTCAGGTTTGGGGCGAGCAGACCGACGTACCGGAAAGTGCTGACTGGTACACCGCTGATTTCATCATGGCCTGGGGCTCCAACGTCCCACAAACCCGCACTCCCGACGCGCATTTCTTTACTGAGGCCCGTTACAAGGGCACCAAGACGGTGGCGGTGACGCCCGATTACTCGGAAGTCGCCAAACTGTGCGATATGTGGATGGCGCCCAAGCAAGGCACAGACGCCGCGCTCGGCATGGCCTTGGGTCACGTCATCCTTAAAGAGTTTCATATCGATCGCAAGGCGCCCTATTTCGAGGAATATTGCCGGTCCTACACCGATATGCCGTTCCTGGTGCGGCTCAAGAAACAGGGTGGCCGCTATGTTCCCGAGCGCTTCCTACGCGCCTCGGACTTCCCGGACGGTTTAGGCCAGGTCAACAACCCCGAGTGGAAAACTTTGGCGGTTGACGAGGCTTCCGGCGATGTGGTGGCACCTAATGGCACTGCCGGCTTCCGTTGGGGCGATAAGGGTAAGTGGAATTTGGAACTCAAGGACGGCGGCGATGGTCATGAGATCAAGCCGGCGCTGTCGTTGATCGATCGTCGTGATGCGGTAGTAACTGTAGGCTTCCCTTATTTTGCCTGCAAGCATCCTAACGAGTTCTTCGCTCACACTGACCACCCCAACGTCCTTGATCGTGCGGTTCCTGTGCGTTCATTGAAGCTTGGCCAGGACGAAGTTCATGTTGCTACTGTATTTGACTTGCTGGTGGCTAATTATGGCATAGATCGTGGCCTTGGTGGCGGCAATGTCGCCGCAAGCTTTGACGACGACGTGCCCTATACCCCGGCTTGGCAAGAAAAGATTACCGGCGTGCCGCGCCATCAGGTTTTGGCGGTCGCGCGTGATTTCGCCTCCACCGCCGAGAAGACCAAGGGGCGTTGCACCATTATTATCGGTGCGGCGATGAACCACTGGTATCACAGCGATATGAACTATCGTGCTGTGATTAACATGCTGACGATGTGCGGATGCGTCGGCAAGCCGGGTGGTGGTTGGGCCCACTATGTCGGCCAAGAAAAGTTGCGGCCGCAACCTGGTTGGATTCCGCTGGCCTTTGGTCTTGACTGGCATCGTCCGCCGCGCCAAATGAACGCTACTTCGTTCTTTTATGCTCATACCGACCAGTGGCGTTACGAACGCTTGCCGGTAAATGAGATATTGTCGCCGACTGCCGAGGCTGGTGACTGGAGTGGTTCGTTCATCGACTACAATGTTCGGGCTGAGCGCATGGGCTGGTTGCCCTCAGCGCCTCAACTTGGCACCAACTCGCTGGAAGTTGGCCGCGCCGCCAAGGCTTCCGGCATGGAGGCCAAGGACTACGTCGCCAGTAAGCTGAAATCCGGCGAACTGAAGATGGCCTGCGAAGACCCGGACAGCCCGGCCAATTGGCCGCGCAACTTCTTTGTCTGGCGCGGAAATTTGCTCGGTTCTAGCGGCAAGGGCCATGAATACTTCTTGAAGCATCTGCTTGGAGCGCAGAACGGCGTGCTGGGCCAGGATATCGGCGCTCGTAATCAGGAACTTCCCCAAGAAGTCGTCTGGCATCCCCAAGCACCCGAGGGCAAGGTTGATCTTTGGGTCAATATTGAATTCCGTATGACTTCGACCGGACTTTACTCTGATGTTATTCTGCCAACCGCGACTTGGTATGAGAAAAACGACATCAACACCACCGACATGCACCCATTCGTGCATCCATTGACGGCGGCGGTGGATCCGGTGTGGGAGACTCGTAGTGATTGGGACATATTTAAGGGGCTAGCCGAGAAGTTCTCGGAACTGACCGAAGGTCAGCTCGGGACCGAGACCGACGTTGTCTTGTTGCCGTTGATGCATGATTCGCCGTCGGAGCTTGGTCAGGCGCTCGACGTCAAGGAGTGGAAAAAGGGTGAATGCGACCCGATCCCGGGCAAGACTATGCCTCACGTAATCGCGGTCGAGCGTGACTACGCCAATACTTACAAGAAGTTCACCTCGTTCGGTCCATTGCTTGACAAGCTTGGAAACAACAGTAAGGGTATCAACTGGAACACTGATACTGAAATCGCCTTGCTGCGCGAAGTCAATGGCGTGGTCGAGGAAGATGGCGTCTCTAAGGGACGGCCACGCATCGTCACCGATCTCAATGCTATCGAGACCATTCTTCTGCTCTCGCCCGAAACTAATGGTCACGTTGCCGTCAAGTCTTGGGAGGCCTTGGAGAAGAGCACCGGGCGCCATCACGCCCATCTAGCTGCGTCTCGCGAAGACGAAAAGATCAGGTTTCACGACATCGTCGCCCAGCCGCGCAAGATCATTTCTTCCCCGACTTGGTCCGGTATCGAGTCGGAAAAGGTTTCCTACAACGCCGGCTACACCAATGTTCACGAGTTGATACCGTGGCGCACCCTGACCGGGCGTCAGCAGTTCTACCAGGATCACAAGTGGATGCGGGCGTTCGGCGAGACCTTGTGCGTCTACAAGCCGCCGGTGGCGACGAGGACGCTAGCCGATGTCGCGGAGATGAAGCCGAACGGGAACAAAGCGATCCCGCTCAATTTCATTACGCCGCACCAGAAATGGTCTATCCACAGCACCCATTCCGACAATCTGATCATGCTCACCCTCAACCGGGGTGGGCCGTGCATCTGGATCAACGAAGAGGATGCCAAGTCTATAGGTGTCGAGGACAACGACTGGGTCGAGGGCTACAATGTAAATGGCGCGTTGACAGCCCGTGCTGTGGTCAGTCAAAGGCTGCCGCGCGGCATGGTCATGATGTATCACGCTCAGGAAAAGCATGTAAACACGCCGGGCAGTGAAGTAACTGGTATCCGTGGTGGTATTCATAATTCGGTGACCCGAATCATGATCAAGCCAACTCACATGATCGGTGGGTACGTTCAACAGGCTTACGGCTTCAATTATTATGGGACCACCGACGTTCAGCGTGATGAGTTCCTGCTGGTACGTAAGATGAACAAGATCGACTGGATGGACGGTCCGCTCGGCGCGGCTAAGTAAACGGAGACTGATCCCATGAAAATCCGCGCACAGATCGCGATGGTTCTAAACCTGGACAAGTGCATAGGTTGCCACACTTGTTCGGTTACTTGTAAAAACGTCTGGACGACCCGTGAGGGCGTCGAGTACGTATGGTTCAATAATGTCGAAACCAAGCCTGGTATCGGCTATCCCAAGGAATGGGAGAACCAGAGGAAGTGGCGTGGCGGCTGGGTTCGCAAGGCCAACGGCAAGCTTCAGCCGCGCCTGGGCAGTCGTTATCAGGTGTTGGCGAAGATTTTTGCTAACCCCCACCTGCCGGAGATTGACGACTACTACGAACCCTACACCTTCGACTATCATCACCTTCAGACCGCTGGCGAACTCCAGACGGCACCGACTGCTAGGCCACGTTCGCTGATCACCGGTGAGCGAATGGAGAAGATTAACTGGGGGCCGAACTGGGAGGAAATCCTGGGCGGCGAGTTCTCGAAGCGCAGCAAGGATGCCAATTTCGAGAATATCCAGAAAGAGATGTACGGTAAGTTCGAAAATACCTTCATGATGTACTTGCCACGCCTGTGCGAGCATTGCCTCAATCCGGCGTGCGTGGCGGCTTGCCCCTCCGGTTCGATCTATAAGCGCGAAGAGGATGGTGTGGTTCTGGTCGATCAGGACAAATGCCGGGGCTGGCGGATGTGCGTCAGTGCTTGCCCCTATAAGAAGGTTTACTATAACTGGAAGAGCGGTAAGGCAGAAAAGTGCATACTTTGCTATCCGCGTCTTGAGTCCGGTCAACCGACGGTGTGCGCGGAAACCTGCGTCGGACGCATTCGTTACCTCGGCGTTATGCTTTACGACGCCGATCGCATCCAGGCTGCGGCGAGTGTGACCAACGACGCCGATCTTTACCAGGCCCAGCTCGATATCTTCCTCAACCCTCACGATCCTGAAGTCTGCAAGCAGGCGCGTAAGGATGGCGTTCCCGAGACGTGGCTCGAATCTGCGCGTAAATCCCCGGTCTATAAGATGGCCATTGAGTGGAAGACGGCTTTACCGTTGCATCCTGAATATCGAACCCTACCCATGGTTTGGTATACCCCGGCGCTTAGCCCTATTCAGACTGCAGTTAGTAAAGGTTATGTTGGATTTGACGGTGATCTTCCTGATCTCAAGACGCTGCGCATTCCGATTAAGTATCTGGCAAATCTGTTGACCGCTGGAGTTGAACAGCCGGTGATCGACGCGCTTAATCGCATGTATGCCATGCGTATTTACCAGCGTGGCAAGCATGTTGATGGCAAGGCTAACGTCGAAGTGTTGAAGCAGGTCGGCTTGACGGTAGCCCAGGTTGAGGACATGTATCGGTACATGGCGATTGCCAACTATGAGGACCGCTTTGTTGTGCCGACTACGCACCGCGAGTATGCCGAGGACGCCTTCCTTCTTAAGGGCGAATGCGGCTTCAGCTTTGGCAATGGTTGCGGCAACGGTATCAGCGATATCGGCCTGTTTGGGTCTACACGCCCACGGGTCAACTCGGATGCGGAACGGGCGCTCGATAAAGCCGTCGTAGATTGAGGGGAGCCGATCGCCTATGAGTACCGATAAGGCTACCGACAAGGCCACCGACCAGCCGATCAAATCGCTGAAGGCATTGGGTGCGCTGCTGACTTATCCGGAGGCCGAGCTAATCTCGGCTCTGGACGAGATTGCCGACTGTCTCGATGCCGAAGGGATGCTATCGCGCAAGGTCCGCCAGGAGGTGCAAGAGTTGATAGAGCTTTTGCGCCTGGAAGACTTGCTGACCCTTCAGGAGCAGTACGTTCTTCTCTTCGACCGCACCAGGACGCTTTGCCTGCATCTCTATGAGCACGTTTTCGGCGAAAGCCGGGACCGTGGACAGGCCATGGTCCGGTTGGCCCAACTCTATGACCGGCAAGGTTATGAGATAGCCGGGCGTGAGTTGCCTGATTACCTGCCGCTGCTGTGCGAGTTTCTTGCTCAGGTTCCGGCGGCCTCGGCCCGGGCCGTGCTGGCCGACGCAGTGACGCCGTTGGCGGCCTTGCAAAAACGCTTGGCCGCTCGTGGTGAACCCCATGCGGCGGTTCTCGCCGGAATGATCGAGATTTCCGGTGGCAAGGTCAACCAGGCCGAGCTGGAAGCGTTCATCGCCGCTCAGCCTAAAGACCCCGAGACTCTTGAGGAACTCGACCGTCAGGCCGAGGAGGAACCGGTGAGCTTCGGAGCCGGCTCCGCACTCAAGGATTGCGCCGTCGTAACCGGCCGTGGTCTGCCCAATACAGCCGCCGCTACCGCCCCAGGCTCGTTTGCGTAAAAGGACGATAGAAATGGAACATCTTAACCAGGCCCTGTTCGGCTACTTTCCCTATATCGCGCTAACGGTGTTTTTCGTTGGCTCTTTGATACGTTTCGACCGTGAGCAGTACACCTGGCGGTCCGGATCAAGCCAAATACTGGATCGCCGCAACATGGTGGTGGCCAGCAACTTGTTCCATGTCGGCATTCTGGGTCTGTTAGTCGGCCATTCGGTCGGTATGCTGACACCGCTTCCGGTATTCGAGGCGTTAGGCATTGAACCCTCGACCAAGCAAATGATGGCCATTTGCATCGGCTCGATCTTCGGAATAATGACCATGGTCGGCTTGACCATGCTGATCATCCGTCGGCTTGGTGTTGCACGAGTTCATCTGAACAGCACCAGTACCGACATTGCAATTCTCTGGATGCTGCTGGCTCAGGGCGGGCTCGGCATGATTTCGGTATTCTACTCGCTGAATCACCTCGACGGCAGCGTCATGGTCGAGTTAATGCGGTGGGCTCAGGGTATTTGGTCCTTTGATCAACATGCAGCAAGCCATTTAATCGGGGTTGCCTGGGTCTTCAAAGCCCATATCGTGCTTGGCTTGTGTATTATCCTGTTGTTTCCATTCAGCCGACTGGTCCACGTCTGGAGCGTGCCTGTTTGGTACATGGGCCGAAGCTACCAAATCGTCCGCAAGCGGCAGCGTCGCAGTATGGTCCGCTGAATCTTGAGGAACCGGGGTTGCAGGAAGTGAGGGTGCGGCCATGACAATTTTGGTGAATGGCGTCGAAATTGGCGAGGATGACATGGCGCGTGAGGTGCAATATCATCCCGCACCCTCCCTAGAGGAAGCGCGCACCGCTGCGGCGCAAGCCCTGGTGGTGCGTGAGCTGCTGTTACAGGAGGCCAAGCGTCTGTGCTTGACGACGCTGGTCGAGTGCGGGGAGGGCATGGAGTTTGATCAAGAAGATGCCCTGGTTCAAGTCTTGATCGAGCGGGAAGTGTCGGTGCCCGAACCCGAAGAGGCGCGGTGCCGGGAGGAATTCGACAGGCATCCCGAAAACTATCAGAGCCCTGACTTGTTTGAGGCCGCGCATATTCTTTTTCCAGCCCCGCCGGCCGATGCAGCGGCTCGCTTGGTGGCCAAACAGGCGGCGGTTGACGCCCTGGCTTTGTTGCAGGCAGCCCCGCGCCGCTTTGCCGAGCTGGCGCGGGAAAGTTCGGCCTGTCCCTCGGCGGCGGAGGGCGGCAGCCTTGGCCAGTTTACCGCCGACCAAATGGTGCCGGAGTTCATGACCTTCCTCAATTCCATTGAGCCCGGCAGCCTCTGTCCGGTTCCGGTGCCGACACAGTTTGGCTACCATGTAATCAGGCTCGATCAGCGTGAGCGCGGTCAGTTGCTCCCGTTTGAGAGGGTGCGTGACCAAATATCGGTCAGTCTCTATGACCGTGACTGGCGCCAGGCCGTGCATAACTTCATTGGTCAATTGGTCGCTCGTGCTTCAATCAAGGGTATCGACCTGCCGTTGACTTCGTGATATCCCTGTATCGCAGTAAGTCTTTTTCCGACTAAGGTGGCGATCAGAAATAACCGCTTCAGATTCCGCCGGGATCGTCGATCCACCGCCAGGCGCCATACCGCACGGTGTACCAGAGGTACGCAAGCGGGGTGGCAACGAAGCGGGGAACGGCGAAACCAAGTAAGATGGAGCGGTTATTTCTGATCGCCGCCTAACTCAAGGAAAGGGGCACCATGAAGCTGTTCGGGCTGGCTGGCTGGAGCGGCAGCGGCAAGACCACTTTACTGACGAGTTTGATTCCGCTGCTGATTGGTCGTGGCCTTGCTGTGTCAACGGTCAAGCACGCCCATCACGGCTTCGATATCGATCAGCCGGGCAAGGATAGCCATCGCCATCGTGCGGCGGGAGCGTGCGAGGTCCTGATCGGTTCGTCCCGCCGCTGGGCGTTGATCCATGAAATTCGGGATCGCCCCGAGCCCACGCTTGCCGAACTGCTCGCCCGTCTCAGTCCCGTTGATCTCGTTATTGTCGAGGGCTTCAAGCGAGATCCCCATCCCAAGCTGGAGGTCTGGCGTGCCGCTAATGGCAAGCCCTTGCTTTGCTTGGGCGACCCCGCCATCATTGCTGTGGCCTCTGACCAGCCAGCACCCGATTTACTGGTCCCCGGCCGGATGGCAAGGCAGGTACCATGGTTCGATCTTAATGACCCGACGGCCATTGCGAGCTTCATTGTTGCGTCTTGCGGTCTTTAAGAATGGAAAACGCCACGATGGTCGATGGCCCCCTGACCCTTGCCAATGATGCATCGCCTTTGGTTGACGGCTTCGGTCGAACCATCAATTATCTGCGTGTATCGGTGACGGATCGCTGCGATCTGCGCTGTGTTTACTGTATGTCTGAGGATATGGTCTTTGTGCCCCGGGCTGAAGTGTTGAGCCTGGAGGAACTCGACCGGGTTTGCTCGGCCTTTATTGCTTTGGGTGTGCGCAAGCTGCGCCTTACCGGTGGCGAGCCGTTGGTTCGTTGCGGTGTCATGACGTTGGTTCGTTCACTTGGACGCCATGTAGTCACCGGCGCGCTTGACGAGCTGGTGCTGACTACCAACGGCACCAAACTGGCCCGCTATGCCGAGGAGTTGGCGGCGGCCGGCGTGAGGCGCATCAATATCAGCCTCGATACCCTCAATCCCGAGTCCTTTGGCCGTATTACCCGGTGGGGTCGACTCGACCGGGTACTTGATGGTATCGCTGCGGCTCGTGCGGCCGGCCTTGCGGTTAAAATCAATTGCGTGGCGCTTAAAGGCGTCAATGAAGATGACTTCGACCGGCTGATCGGCTGGTGCGGTGATCAGGGTTTCGACCTGACCTTGATTGAGGTCATGCCGCTCGGTGATATCGATGGTGCCTGCGGTTTCAGCCGTGCCGATCAGTTTCTACCACTATCGGTTGTGCGGGAGCGTCTGGCCCGGCGTTGGACTCTGGATCCGATCGATTATAACAGCGGTGGCCCGGCCCGCTATGCTCGGGTTGCTGAGACCGGCGGCCGATTGGGCTTCATAACGCCTTTGTCGGAGCGCTTTTGCGATACCTGCAACCGGGTTCGTTTGACCGCCACCGGCACGTTGACCTTGTGTCTGGGCCGCGCCGGAGCCATTGAGCTGGCACCACTTTTGCGCGTTCAGTCGAAATCCGATCATTCGTTGCTTACGACCCTGCGTTCCGTCATTACCCGCAAGCCCGAAGCCCACGCTTTCGGTACGGCTATGCGTCCGGCGCAGGTCGCAGCCGGGCGGTTAATGAACCTTACCGGAGGTTGACATGTCAGAGGCTAATAAAAGATCGCATTCCCCGCCGAGGCACCCCGATTACGACCCGGCCATCGCCCTGGCTTGGGCCGATGCCCGGTTTAAGGCTAGGCTGCTGAAAAACCCCAAAGCGGCACTGGCCAGCCTGAACATCGTACCGCCCGATGGCGTCACGCTCCAGATCGTCGCGGATAGTATTGCGACCTGTCGATTGGTTCTGCCGCCGCCGCCACCTCCGGGGGTGTCGGTTGGGGAGCAATTAAGCCGCGTTGCGGGCGGTGTGCAGCGGGCGGCGGTCCTGCTGACCAACTTTGACCATATTGTGGAAACTGCATGGCGCGATCCGGGGTTCAGGGCCTGGCTCATTCGGGATGCAAAGGCAGCACTCGCTTCGTTGGATATTGTGCCACCCGCCGGAATCGCCTTTTTCGTGGTGGAGGATGCTGCTGATACCTGCACTCTGGTAATTCCGCCACCACCGGTTGATGAAGAGGAGATGGTCGAGCAGGTTGGTGACGTTGTCAATCGCATTGCCCGATGGACAGCGATGATTGCCTCGCCCTTCGCATCATAAGGGCGAGGACTGCCGCATATATCGCCTATCCCCGGCCCCGATATGGATTTACTTCCTGGCACGGCAACCACAGCCCTTCGGGTGGTAGCGCGGATTGCCAGAAAACGTCGATCGGTATTCCGCCACGGGGGTACCAATAACCGCCGATGCGCAGCCATACCGGTGCCAGTTCCGCCTTCAGGCGCAAAGCGATATCAAGCGTGCAGGCTTCATGGAAGGCGCCATGGTTGCGAAAGGAGCCAAGATACAGCTTTAGCGACTTGCTCTCAATCAGCCAGCCGGCAGGGACATAGTCAATGACCAGATGGGCGAAGTCGGGCTGGCCGGTGATCGGGCAGAGCGAAGTAAACTCGGGACAGGTAAAGCGCACCAGATAACGTTCATCCGGATGCGGGTTGGCCACTCGTTCTAGTGCGGCTTCGGCCGGAGAAAGCGGGAGTGAAACTTTTTGCCCAAGTTGCGTGAGGCCAAGTTGAGTGAGGCCAAGTTGAGTGAGGCCAAGCTGGCGGTCGTCAGACATGGCTGGCATCCAAGTTGATAGCTATGTCGGGGGCTAAGTTGGGGGCCGTTTCGATGTCACCCTCGCCCTCGTCGCGTTCGAAGTTGGCGATGAAGGTGGCGAGCTGGCCCTCGGTGATGGCGGCGCGTAAACCGGCCATCAGGTCCTGAAAATGGGTCAGATTGTGCCAGGTCAGCAGAATCGGCCCCAGCATCTCTTGAGCCTTGAACAGATGGTGCAGATAGGCGCGGGAGTGGCTGCGGCAGGCCGGGCAGTGGCAGTCCTGCGCCAGCGGCCGGGGGTCGGCGGCATGGCGGGCATTGCGGAGGTTGATGGTGCCACGCCGGGTAAAGCCCTGGCCGGTACGTCCCGAACGGGTGGGCATGACGCAGTCGAACATATCGATACCTCGCGCCACCGCCCGCACGATGTCGGACGGACGACCGACACCCATTAAATAGCGCGGCTTGTTGGTGGGCAGCATCGGTACGGTGGCATCCAGCGTCTTTAGCATCAATTCTTGGCCCTCGCCAACTGCTAGTCCGCCAACCGCGTAGCCATCAAAGCCCTCACGCAGCAGGCTGTCCGCTGACTCCTCACGCAGCATGGGATAGATGCTGCCCTGGACGATACCAAACAGGCCATAGCCGGGCCGATTTATGAACGCCTCGCGGCATCGCCTAGCCCAGCGCATCGACAGGCGCATCGACAGAGCGGCCTGAGTCTCGGTCGCCGGCCATGGCGTACACTCGTCAAAGCACATGGTAATGTCGGCGTCAAGCTGGTGCTGGATCGCGATAGATCGCTCCGGCGTCAGGTGGTGGGAACTGCCGTCCAGGTGAGAGCGGAAAGTAACGCCGGATTCCTCAAGCTTGCGTAGTCCGGCCAGCGACATGACTTGAAAGCCGCCTGAGTCGGTTAGAATTGGTCCCGGCCAGTTCATGAAGTGATGCAGGCCGCCGAGTCCTGCAACAATATCCGGCCCCGGACGCAGCATCAAATGATAAGTATTACCAAGGATGATTTCGGCCCCAGTGGCGGCAACCTGCTCCGGCAACATGCCCTTGACCGTAGCCTGGGTTCCTACCGGCATGAAGGCAGGAGTTTGAATAGGACCGTGGGCTGTGGTGAGAATGCCGCGTCGGGCTAGGCCATCGGTGGCGAGTAACCGAAATTCAGTCATTTAAAGTTTCTCTCGGGGGCGAAAGTTTCTCTTGGGCAGGTGCTTTCCAGCAAGCAGGCGTCGCCGTATGAATAAAAGCGATAGCCGTGTGTGATGGCGTGGGCATAGGCGGCGTGCATCCGTTCTAGACCGGCAAAGGCCGAGACCAGCATGAAGAGGGTGGAACGCGGCAGATGAAAGTTGGTCATTAGTAGGTCGGCGATCTGGAAGCGATAGCCGGGGGTGATGAAAATCGCAGTCTCACCGGCCCAAGGGCGCAGCCCGCCTTTATGTGCGGCCACCGTTTCCAGCAAGCGCAGCGATGTTGTGCCCACTGCCACTACCCGGCCGCCCATATCGCGTGTCGCGGAAATAGCCGCGATCGCCGCCGGGGTGATCTCCCCGGACTCGGTGTGCATGTGGTGATCCGCGATGTCCTCGACCTTAACCGGCAAGAAGGTGCCGGCCCCGACATGGAGCGTTACCGTGGTGGTGGCAATCCCCGCCCTTGTTAGCGCCGCCATTAGTTCCGGCGTGAAGTGAAGGCCGGCAGTCGGTGCCGCCACCGCACCGTCGCATTTAGCGAACAGAGTTTGGTAGTCACCGGCGTCGTCGGTCATGGGTCCGTCGGGGCGGCGGATATAGGGTGGCAGCGGCATTCGGCCGTAACGATGCAACGCCGCAAACAGCGCCGATTCGCTGTTGTTGCAGCCGGGAAAGTCCAGCAGAATCTCGCCGTTATCGCGCTTTTCCACGACCTCTGCGGAGAAATCAGGGGCGAAACTAATTGTTTGCCCAGCGCGCAGTCGTTTTCCCGGGCGCGCAAACGCCAGCCAGCGCCCGGCTTCTGCACGCTTGTGCAAGGTTATCTCAATTCTGGCGGTGCCGCGATGGCCCGACAGCTGTGCCGGAATAACCCTGGTGTCGTTAAAAACCAGTAAATCGCCAGCCCGGAGCAACCTAGGCAACTCGTGGACGATGTGGTCGCTCAGCTGAGCGCCGCCAACTGTTAGTAGCCGCGCAGTGTCGCGCGGCCGGGCCGGGTGGTCGGCGATATGGTGGGTGGGCAAGGTGAAGGAAAAGGCTTCGGTTCGCATGCCCCACTCTAGCGTCTTCGGGGCGGTAAAGCCATGTACGGGAGATGCACAGGGTGGGGTATCACGGTTCGGACAGCAGCTTCCTTTCCGGTACGCCCTCTGGAAGCTTGTGGGCGAGTCCCATGTGGCAATCGATACAGGTGACGCCGTGCTCAACGGCAAGTTGGTGCTGGCGGGAGGCGAGACCTTCCTGAAGCTTGATGTTCATCGCCGTGTAGTCATGGCAGTTGCGACATTCGCGCGAATCGGATTCACGCATGCTGCGCCAGACGTTAAGGGCCATGTCCTGGCGATGCGCTTCGTACTTCTCGCGGGTATTGATGCTGCCGGCTAAGTGATAGAAAAACTCACGGGTTACAGCGATTTTTGTTGCGACCTTGTTTAGCCAATCGTGCGGGACATGGCAGTCGTGGCATGTAGCGCGCACGCCTGAGGCATTGGTGTAATGGGATGACTGCTGAACTTCAGGTAGTGTGAAGCGGGAGTGCTCGTGGCAGGAAACACAAAAAGTTTCAGTGTTTGTAAGTTCGATCGCCCAGTGAAAGCCGCCCCAGCACACTATGCCGAGGGCGACGCCGTATAGGAGGATGGCGCCTAGCGTGAAATGCGCGCTCGGACTGACGAACAGCCGCCAAATCCGCACCAGCAGATTTGGATTTTTCATTGCCGGATGTTCGGTCATGGTCAACTCCAAAGGGCGGCCCGTTTTTGTGCGCCTAAACCTTATTACGACTCCGGGCAAATTACGGCCCCGGCCAAATTAAAGCCCCGGCTATATTACATATAGTCTCGTCGAACGCAAAGCCTGAGTTGGCTCGTCCCCAAGCTTTCGCAGCGCAGCCTTCGGTTCAGAACTGGTCCTCGTCCAGCGCCATGACGGTGCCATATCCTTGGGTAATCGGGGTTAGCAGACCGGCCGACTGGGGCAGTATTTGATCGGCATAGAAGCGCGCGGTTAGTATCTTGCCTTTAAGGAAGTTGGCGTCGGCCCCGGGCTGGCTCATATCCTCGACGGCCGCAGCTGCGGCGCGGGCGAGCATAGCACCGCCAGCGACAAGGCCGAACATCCGCAAATAGTGAACGGCCCCGGTAGCGGCGGCGACCGGGTCGGGCTTGATTGTTTCCAGTAGCCAGCGGGTGGCTTGTTCGAGGACGATAATGCCGGCCATCAGCCGCCTGCCGATTGCCGCCAGGGCCTCGTTGTCGCTATCGGCGATAGTTATAGCCAGCACTTTGATATCCAACAAGAATTCAGCCACAGCGGCACCATTGTCGCGGCCGAGTTTCCGGAATAGCAGATCGTTGGCCTGAATGCCGTTGGTGCCTTCGTATATTGGGGCAATGCGTGCGTCGCGGTAGTGTTGTGCCGCGCCAGTCTCCTCAATGTAGCCCATGCCGCCATGAACCTGAATGCCGATTGACGCAACCTCGCAGCCAAGATCGGTACACCAGGCCTTGACTACCGGCGTCAGCAGGTCGACGCGTAGCTGGGCCGACGCGCGCACGGTGGCATCGGGGTGGCATTTGGCGATGTCTAGTCCGGCTCCGGCTTCATAGGCGAGGATGCGCCCGGCTTCGGTCAGCGCCTTCATGGTTAACAACATACGCCTTACGTCGGGGTGGTTGATGATGGCCACCGATGGGCCGCGCGGCTGTCGCAAATCCTTGCCCTGGATGCGGGCTCGGGCATAGTCGCGAGCCTGTTGGTAGGCGCGTTCGGCGATAGCTACGCCTTGAAGTCCCACCGACAACCTAGCATTGTTCATCATAGAGAACATGTATTCAAGGCCAAAGCCGGCCTCGCCCACCAAATACCCGACGGCGCCGCCATTGTCGCCGAAACTCAGCACGGCGGTCGGGCTGGCCTTGATGCCTAGCTTGTGCTCGATACCGCTGCACCGGATGTCGTTACGGGGGCCAAGGGAGCCATCTTCACTGACAATGTATTTGGGCGAGATGAACAGCGAGATGCCCCTGGAACCGACTGGAGAGCCGGGCAACCGGGCCAGCACCAGATGGATGATGTTGGCGGCCTGGTCGTGATCGCCATAGGTGATAAAAAACTTCTGGCCGGTGAGGCGGAAGTGATCACCTTGCGGAACCGCCTTAGCCCGCACGGCCGCTAGATCGGAACCGGCTTGGGACTCGGTCAGGTCCATGGTCCCGGTCCACTCGCCGCTGATCAGCTTGGCGAGATAGGTATCCTTTTGTTGCTGGTTGGCGTGCTTGGTAAGAAGTTCGACCGCGCCTTGGTTCAGCATCGGGCACAGGCCAAACGCCATGTTGGCTGACTGCCACATTTCCTGGACCGCGAAGGCGACCGCCCAGGGCAGGCCTTGACCGCCATAGTCGGGGTCGAACGGGATCCCGTTCCAGCCGGCGTCCACGAACTGGCGGTAGGCTTGACAGAAGCTTTCGGGTTGGTGCGCCTCACCGTCTTTAAGTACCGAGCCCTCGTGGTCGCCGGTCTGGTTGATCGGTGCCAGTACTCCGGCCGCAAACTTTCCCGCCTCCGCCAATATAGTGTCGACCAAATCGGGAGTGGCGTCACCATAGCCGGGCAGGCTGGCTATACGCTCCAGGCCAACCACCCGGTTGAGGGTGAACCGCATGTCTTTGATAGGGGCGGAGTAAGGGATCATCCGGTGGGGCGCTTTCAGCGGGGGGGCTTAGTGGTCTTCACGCTGGTTGCGGTCGGCGAGCAGGCCGGCCTTAGCCAATTCCTCATAGGTCTCGCGCGCCTGCTTGAGGTCGCCGAGGGTGGTGGTCGGTTCGTATGGCCCCTTGGTGCCGATCGCTTCGCGCGCGAATTTCCAGGCCACATCGAGATAGTGATTCTTGGCTACCTGTTCGGCTCGGGCAATGTCGAAGGCCCGTTCCACTGCATTGATCATGATGCCTCTCTTCTCAGGCTTGGTATAACGTCAGCACCGCCTCAACTGGGGCGTTTCACCCAGTCCTAGCATAGGACCGACGTTTTGGCGATGATTAGCGTGAGCCGGATGCTTGGTTAAATGATACCCGTTGATAGCAAATTTTATCGGACGAATAACATGGACGCATTAGGGAACGCATTAGGTTTCGGTGTTACCGCCAGGCTTGTCGCCGCCATCGTTGTTCTGGCTTTGGGTTGTTACGCATGGTCGGTACTGGCACGCTATGCGCGCGATAATGCCGAATCGGGTCGGCTCTTGGCCCTGATGCGCGACAGTGAAGCTCGCTTTCGCGGCTTGATCGAGGGTTCAATTCAAGGCGTTCTCATTCACCGCGCCTTCGTGCCGCTTTATGTCAACGATGCGTATGCTCGAATTTTCGGTTTTGAGCGAGCGGCCGACATTCTGGCGTTGTCCAATCTCGAGCCTTTGATGGATTTAGATGAGGCGCCGCGGGCTTGGCGGTCCTACCTGCGGATGATGGATGGTGCTGAGGAGCCGGGGCTGCGTCGCCTCAGTCGCTGCAAGTGTGATGGCAGCCCCGTGTGGTGCGAGGTAATTGAGCGCGTCGTTGACTGGCAGGGTGCGCCAGCGATGCAGGTCATTGTGGTCGACATCAGTGACCGGGTGCGGGCCGAAGCCGAAGCTGCCATAACATCGGAACAGCTTCAGGCAGCGTTTGCGACTATGCCCAATGGCATTTGCCTGTTCGACGAAGACTATCGTGTGGTTGTATACAACAAACGGTTTGCCGAACTTTGGAATTATCCCGAGGCGATGCTGGCGGCTCGACCAAGACTGTCAGAGTTGATTGGGCAGTCGTCTAGGGCTGGTGATTTGGGTGGTCGTTCAAGCTACGAACTACTGTTTGAGGTTGGGGCCTATGTTAGCGGCGGCATCCCGCTGGTCGGCGAGACGCGGTTGAGCGATGGACGTTTCCTGGAGTTTCACGGCAATCATAGGAGTGATGGCGGCTATCTTTTGACCTGCACCGACAACACTGAGCGCAGGCTAGCCGAAGAGGCGCTGCGTCATGCTAAGGAACTTGCCGAACTGGCGGTGGAGTCAAAGTCAGTATTCCTCGCCACAATGAGCCATGAGATCCGGACGCCTATGAACGGGGTGCTCGGTATGCTGGAGATGCTGGAGCTGACCTCGCTCGATACCGAGCAGCGTAGATTCGTCGGAGTGATTCGCGAATCGGCGCGGGCACTGCTGACCATCATTAACGACATCCTCGATTTTTCCAAGATCGAGGCCGGGAGGCTGGAGATCGAGTGCGTGCCGCTGACGCTGCGGGCTGTTGTCGAGGGGGTGGCCGACCTTTTGTCGGCCTGGAGCCGGGAGAAGCGACTCGACCTGATCATTGACGTAGACCCGGCGCTGCCGGACGCCCGTTCCGGTGATCCGGTGCGGCTGCGACAAGTTCTTATTAATCTGGTCGGCAACGCTATTAAATTCACTGAGAGCGGCCATGTCGTAGTTAAGGTTGCGGCCAGCTGCCCTCAGCGTAATGACGGGGTGCCGAGGGTGCGTTTTGAGGTGATTGACACCGGCATCGGGCTTTCAGACGATCTTCTGACCAAGCTGTTCGAGCCGTTCAGTCAAGCCGATGCATCGACCACGCGGCAGTTCGGCGGCAGTGGTCTCGGTTTGTCGATCTGTCGGCGCTTGGTTGCGATGATGGGCGGCGAGGTTGGTGCCAGCGGTAGCATTGGCCTTGGTTCGTCATTCTGGTTCGAAGTGCCACTGGCGCTGGTTGATTCAGGCTCGGTGATGCCTTTGCCGAAGCCGGACCTGGGTGGCCTTGACATCTTGGTGATCGACGATGCCGCCCCTGCCTGCCGGGCCTTTGATTTGATTCTGCGTGATGATGGGGCGCAAGTGGTTACGGTTGTCGATGGCGCAGGCGGCTTCGACGCCCTTGTCCGGGCGGCCGATCGAGATCGACTGTTCGCGGTTTTGGTCATCGATCACGATCCTGACGTGCTCGACGGGCTAGAATTCGTGCGTTTATTGCGCGCTGATCCGAGGCTTTGCCGGATTGCGGTAATCCTGACCACCCATCGCGAGGATGTCGGCCTAACCACCGAGGCTGAGGCGCTTGGCATCAACGAGCTGTTGCTCAAGCCGGTGCGTCGCCATGTCCTCGAACAGGCGGTGGCGCGAGCGGCCGGGCGGATACTGCCAAATGGTGACGTGTCCTCGTCGGCCATTATTTTTGCGGCCGGTTCTGCGGCCTTGGTCGAGCCGCCTTGCCGAGAGGATGCCCGCCTCGCGGGCGTTCTGATCCTGGTCGCCGAGGACAATCCAACTAATCGGGCGGTCATCCGCCAGCAGTTCAAGATTTTAGGTTTTGCCGCCGATCTGGTTGATGATGGAGAGGCCGCCTGGATGGCGCTCCAGTCGACCGATTATGGCTTGCTGGTGACTGATTGCTTCATGCCACAGCTTGATGGCTACGCGCTGTCTCGGCGTGTGCGTGACGCCGAGGCATTGTCGGGGAAACGTTTGCCGATCGTCGCCCTCACTGCGGCGGTGTTGTCTGGCGAGGAGGGCAAGTGCCTGTCCGCCGGTATGGATGGTTATCTGACCAAGCCGGTGGAACTACGTGAATTGGAAGCGGTGGTGGCTCGTTGGCTGCCCGGTGCGCTGACCATGCGCCGCTCGGTTGAGGCGGCTCATGTCCCGGCTAATGCCCCGGTTCCGGATTTGGTTCCGGAATTGAGGTTGGTGGTGCTCGACATCGACTTCGTCGAGAGTCTGTTCTGTGGTCGCGAGGAGGCGCGCTCAATGATGGCTTATTTCCTGGAAACTACGGAACCGTCCATTTATGAGATCGCGCGTCACGTTGAGGCTGGCAACATTGAAGACGCTCGTTTTGCCGTCCATTCGGCCGCCGGGGCCGCTCGTACTGCGGGTGCGGGAGAACTTGCGCTGAGTTGTGATCGTGTCGGTGCCTTGCTGCGCCTAAGTGACCTTCCCGCCGCCCGCCTTGCCTTACCGGATCTCTGGTCCGCCTTCGCTCGGGTGGATGCGGTGATCCGGTGCCTATAGCCTGGGCTGGCAATTCTCACCTGTCCTCCACCCGCTTTATGACCTCGGCGATGGCGTCGCGGTTTTTAGCGACGGCTGTGGCATCGGGGCTCTCGTGGAAAAATGATTTGAACAAGCCGTTGCGTCCCATATTGAATAGTAACGCTATGTGCATTGTGCTGCTGCCGTCGCGGCAAGTCACGTCAGAGCTACGCAGGCTGCCGCCGGTCAGGGTCAAGGTCTCGCCGTCCTTGACCTGGAAGCCACTACCGCAACGTCCCTTCAGGCGTGAGAGATAGGAATCGGCCAGGGTGGACAGCGACTGTTTGCCTTCGGTCCGAGTTTCGGAGAGGCCGCTGGTGACGCTGCCGATCTTCCACAGCGTGTCCACCGTGCCGTATCCCGGCGGTGCCGCCGATGGCGACATTAGGCCTATCTTGGTGAAGCCAGCTTCGGCCAACAGTTTTTTAAGGAGTGGCGGCAGTTGGGGCTTGCCGTCGCCCACTCGGCCGAGTGGCTTTAGCGGTTGTCCAGCCCGGGCGCGCTCGACGCAGCTGCGTAATTCGGGCAAGGATTTGTTCGAACCATTAAGCTGGAAAGCCACGGTATCGCTTGGTCCCTCGACGCGCAGCGTGGTGCCATGACTCAGGGCTTCGAATAATTTGTCGTCCGCTCCGTTGGCTATAGCCAGCATATCGGGATCGGCGGCGACGGCTTGACGGTCGCGGCTGAGGGCGAGTGAACCCTCGATCACAACCTTGACCTTCCACGCCGTGCCTTTGGTTAGGCGGGCCTGGGGTAGACCTAGGCCGATATTGGTTTCGTCGCGGATGTTGCGGGCGATGATCAGGGATTGACCGTTGTCAAAGCGGCTTTCGGCGAAGCAATAAGCAAATGCGCCGCCTTTGCCCAGCACCGGCCCGACCGTCCAGGCCCCGATCGGGTTTGCCGGGCCGCCAGCTTTCTCAGAGTTGGTGGTGTTGGGGGTGGCGTTGGTGTCGGGGGCGGTGAATAGCATTACGCCGGTGACAAAAGCGGCAACCAGCGGCCGCGCTGTATTCATGTTCATCAGTGTTCTGTCCGTCTGTTGAAGGCTTGTCATAGGTCGTTGCCAGCCATTCTAGGCGAACGGGCGTGTTGCTTCAAAGCCTGCGTGGCTGGCTGTCGCTAGCTGGCAAAGGCT